>NZ_JBEXYU010000036.1:0-98107 GCF_040631115.1 Nonomuraea sp. NPDC005692
TTAAAACACTAGAGGTCATACGATATTCTTGTGGTTGTGACTGGTTTTCAGAAGTGTGCTCTACCGTTCTTCGCCGGCCGCCGCGCCGCCGCGCGGCACCGGCGCGACGGCCTCGGGACGGACCAGGGACAGCCGCACGGGGCCCGGCTCGGGCGGCGGGGTGATCGACTGCGCCTGCCGGAGGATGTCCTTCTCCAGTTCCCGCAGTTCGGGCCCGGGATCGAGGCCGAGCTGGTCGGCGATGACCTTCCGGGCTCTGCGTAAGGTGGCCAGCGCGTCGGCCTGCCGCCCGGACCGGTAGAGAGCCAGGGCGCGCAACCACCACAGCCGTTCCCGCAGCGGGTGCTCCGCCGTCTCGGACTCCAGTTCGTGGATCACCGGCTGCGGGCGGCCGACGTCCAGCAGCGCCTGGGCGCGGGACTCGATCGCGTTCATGCGCAGCTCGCCCAGGCGGTTCACCTCGGCGGCGGCCCACAGCTCGTCGGCGAACTCGCCGTAGGGGACGCCGTGCCAGAGCCCGAGTGCCTCCTCCAGCAGGGGCAGCGCCTCCGCGGGCGGGCGCAGCTCGGCGTCCGTGACCAGCTTGCCGAAGCGCAGCGCGTCGACGTCCGTGGTGGCCAGGAGATAGCCGGGCCTGCGGGCCACCAGCAGCCGGGGCGGCGTGCGCGGCGCGCGTGCCGGCTCCAGCACCCGGCGCAGGTTCGACACGTAGACGTGGACGGAGCCCACCGCGGTCGCCGGCGGCCTGCCCTGGTACAGGTCCTCGATCAGCGTGTCGGTGGAGACGACCGTCCCGGCGGCGGCCACCAGCCGGGCGAGCAGGGCACGCTGCCGCGGCCCCCCGAGGCTGATCGGGCCGCGGGCGCCGAGGATCTCGAACGGCCCGAGCACCCGGAACCGCACGTCCTCCGCCCGGCCGCCCGCCTCCCCGGCCCCGCCGTCCGAGCCCTGCTGTCCGAGCCCTCCGCACCGTTCCCCATCGGCTGTCTCCTCGTGACGAGAGGTTCGCGACATCGCTCCATCGTGGCCGCTGCCCGGCCCGGTCTCGTCACTCGTGAGGGTGATGCGGAAATCAGCCCGGGGCGGGACGCGCGGCACGTCCCCGGCGCCGGGCGGGGTCGCGGGGCTCGTACCGCCAAAGTTGACGATCTTCTCAACCCCCGGGCTGACGCCGCCGGCATGCCGCGGGTCCTACCGTCTTGGCAGCTCTCGGCATCGCCCGTGTCCCGGAACGTGCCGGGATCCCGTCACGCCTGCCACCAGGGCCGCAGCCGAGGAGCAACCGTGAGAAGACGTTGGAGCGCGGCAATCGCGAGCGTGCTCGCGCGTCCTTGCCGACCGAGCACGCCGGGCCGACCGCGGGGGCCTGCCCGGCGTGCCGGACGCTGAACCAGGTCATCCGCGGCACGGCGAAGAAACGCAGCTCGCGCGGGTACCAGGCCCGGCACCAGGAGCGGGGGTCTGCAACTTCCGCGGCAGTCGATGTCCACCCCCGGTTTGATGCGCCGGGGGTGGCGCCGGGGTTAGCGTGACGGGTGCCCTTCACCGCCCCGTCCCTTCTCCGGCGGGTGTTCGCGGTCCACCCGCTGCTGCTCGACGGCGCCGTGGCCCTGACGCTCGTCGTCGGCACCTGGCTGTGGGAGATGTTCGAGCCGGGCCGGGGCCGGCCCGGCGACGCCCTGTCGGTGGCCTTGACCGTGCTGGTCAACGCGCCGCTGGCGCTGCGCAGGGTGACGCCGGTGGCGGTGCTGCTGGTGTCGGTGGGCGCCTCGCTGGTCTACCACGTGCTGGGCTACCACCTCGGGCTCAACAGCATCGGGCCGCTGGTGGCGCTCTACTCCGTGGCCGCCCACCGGTCGTGGGCGTGGTGCGCGGCCGGCTCGGTGCTGATCGTCGTCGAGTGGACCTACGCCTCGGCGCAGCAGCCCGGCGTCGCGCTGTGGTCGGCCGCCGCGCAGTCGTGCATCGTGGCGGCCTGCGGGGTGGGCGCGGGCACCAGCGTGCGGCTGCTGTCGGAGCGCACCGGGCAGCTCGCCGACCTGGCCGCGCAGCTGCGCGCGGAGCAGGGCGCCGCCGCCCGGCGGGCGGTCACCCGCGAACGGGTGCGCATCGCCCGCGAGCTGCACGACGTCGTCGCCCACCACATGTCGGTCATCTCCGTACAGGCCGGGCTGGGGCGCTACGTGGCGCTGAGCGACCCGGCCACCGCCCACGCCACGCTCGGCGTCATCGCCGACACCAGCCACGAGGCGCTGACCGAGATGCGCCGGCTGCTGTCGATCCTGCGCATCGAGGCCCACGACGACGACGAGGGCCTCTACGCCACCGCGCCGGGGCTGCTGGCCCTCGATCCGCTGGTCGAGCGCATGCGCGGGGCGGGCGTCGGCACCGAGCTCGTCGTCGAGGGCCGGGCCCGGCCGCTGCCGTCCGGCCTCGACCTGTGCGCCTACCGCATCGTCCAGGAGTCGCTGACGAACGTGCTCAAGCACGCCGACCCCGGCCGGGTGGAGATCCACATCGGCTACGGCCCGGCCACGTTGACGTTACGCGTCAGCAACGACGGCGCCGCCGTCCAGGCGGCGGACGGGCCTTCCGGCGGCCACGGGTTGATCGGCATGACTGAACGTGTCAGGCTCTACCAGGGGTCGATCACCGCCGGGCCGCTGCCCGGGGGCGGGTTCGAGGTGCTGGCGACCTTCCCGCTCCCCGCACCCGGTGCCGACGATCGGCCGCCGTGACGACCGTGAAGCAGGTGCGAGATCAAAGTCCTCGTGGTCGACGACCAGGTGCTCATCCGCGCGGGTCTGGCCGCGCTGCTGCGCGCCGCGGGCCTGGAGGTCGTGGGCGAGGCCGCCGACGGGGAGGAGGCCGTGCGCCTGGCCGCCACGCTGCGGCCCGACGTGATCCTCATGGACATCAGGATGCCCGGCATCAACGGCCTGACGGCGACCGAGCGCATCCTGGCCGCCGCGCACGACCCGCCGCCCAAGGTGCTCATCCTGACCACGTTCGACCTCGACGAGTACGTCTACAACGCGCTGCGCCTGGGCGCCGGCGGATTCCTGCTCAAGGACACCCCGCCCGAGCGCCTGATCGCCGCCATCCACACGGTCGCGGCGGGCGACATCCTGCTGGCCCCGGCCGCCACCAGGCGGCTGATCGAGGCGTTCACCGAGCCGCCCGCCCCACTGCCCTCCCCCTCCCTCGACCGGCTCACCGGGCGCGAGACGGAGGTGCTGCGGCTGGTCGGGCACGCGCTGTCGAACAGGGAGATCGCCGAGCGGCTGTCGGTGAGCGAGGGCACGGTCAAGACGCATCTCAACCGGCTGATGGCCAAGCTGGGGCTGAGCAGCCGGGCGCAGGTGGTGGTGGTGTCGTACGACGCCGGCCTCGTCCGCCCCGGCCACCCCCTGTCCCGCCGGACGACCGCCGGCGACCAGGGCCCGGCGGATCCCCCGGACGGCTGGTAGGGCGGCGCCCGAGGTCAGCGGTGGGGCGTGAGCAGGGGCTTGACGTCGAGGATCGGGGTCGCGTCGAGCGCCTCCAGGTTGCGGACGTGCACCCGCCGGCCCTCGACGGCCAGGATGTGCACGGTGTGCAGGCCGATCGGGTGCGGGGGCGTACCGGTCGTCGAAGACCAGCCAGGCGTCGGGGGCTCCCTCGTCGGGCTGCCGAGGCTCAATCGTCGAGCGTGAGGCCGGCGAGCTGGCCGCGGGCGGTGACGCCCAGCTTGGGGAAGGCCTTGTACAGGTGCTGGCCCACCGTGCGCGGGCTCAGGAACAGGTGCGCGGCGATGTCCCGGTTGGACAGCCCCGTGGCGGCCAGCTGCACGATCTGCCGTTCCTGCGGGGTGAGCCGCGCGAAGCGGTCAGCGCCGGTGCGGCGTGGCGCGCTCCAGCCCGTGGCGCCGAGTTCCGTACGCGCCCGCTCGGCCCAGGGTTCGGCGCCGAGCCGTTCGAACACCTCCAGCGCGGCCCGCAACCGTTCCTGGGCCTCGCCGGTGTGGCGGGCCCTGCGCAGCCACTCCCCGTACAGGAGCTCGGTGCGCGCCCGGTCGAAGGGCCGCTCGTGCACGGCCAGCGCGGCGCGGAAGTGCGCGCCGGGGTCGCCGGTGGTGTCCAGCAGGGCACGGCATCGCAGGACCAGGGCGTCGGCCCAGCGCTGGCCCAGCGTCGCCGCCCACGACTCCAGCCGGGCGAACGGCTCCGCCGCACGGGCGATCCTGCCGCTGCGCAGCGCGGCCTCGACCAGGTCGGGCACGTGGTGCATGGCCTGGATGCGGTTGCGGGAGCGCCCGTAGACGAGCGACTCCAGGCTGAGCAGGGCCTGCTCGGAACGTCCTTGACCGAGGTCGAGCAGGGCGAGCGCGCCCGGGTGCGCGGTGGCCGGATCGAGCGCCTCGCCCCGGACCGCCGCGAACCGGTCCAGCAGCCCGGCGGCCTGGCGCGCCCACGCGGGCTGGCCGGTGTCGCCGGAGATGGCCACGGCCTCGGTGGCCAGGCTGCGCGCCTCGGCGTGGCGGCCGCGCGCGTACTCGACCCTGGAGAGGAACGTCAGCGCCTGCGGCAGCAGGCCGACCATGCCCTCGGCCCGCATCGTGGCGGTGGCCGCGGAGGCCAGCATGTGGGTACGGGCGTCGTACTCGGCCAGGCCCAGCCCGCCGATCAGCAGCAGCCCGCGACGGTCGGCCTTCGCCAGCGCGCGGGCCGACTCCACCACCTCGGCCAGGGGCGGCAGCCCGTCGGCCGGCCGGCCGAGCGCCATGGCGATGAACCAGCGCGACAACCGGTGCACCGGGACGACCTCGTCGTCCGGCGGCACCTGGAGCGCGTCGAGCTGCTCGGCGGTGCGCCAGGCCATGTCGCGGTCGCCGTCGAACCAGATCATGGACGCGGCGTCGAGCAGCAGCCAGGCGGCCGAGCGCGGATCGGTGATCGCCAGGTGGTCGACGCCCGCCGACAACATCGCGTGCGCTCCGGCGAGGTGCCCTTCTCCGTAGTCGGAGCACGCGCGCACCCGGATCAGCCGGGAGGTCAGCTCGGTGCCGGGATCGCCGGCGTCCTCGGCCAGGGTCCTGGCCCGGTCGAAGCGGCCGCTGAACTCGGTCGCCTCGGCGGCGAGCGTGAGCCTGCGCGAGCGGTCCCCGAGCTCCGGGCTCAGCGCGGCGGCGCGCTCGTAGGCCGCCGCGGCGGCGGCGTACCCGCCGCGGGAGCGCGCGCGGTCGGCGGCCGACTCCAGCCGGGCCGCCACCCGCTCGTCGGCGGCCAGCGTGGCGGCGGCCAGGTGCCAGGCGCTGCGGTCGGCGTCCGCGGTCCGGTCCAGTGCCTGGCTGAGCGCGTGGTGCACGGTCAGCTGCCGGGCCAGCGGCGTACGCTGCCGGACGGCCGCGCGCACGAGGGGGTGGCGGAACTCCAGCCGCTTGCCCTCGCCCCAGACGACCAGTCCGGCGGCGAGCACCTGCTCCAGGTCCTCCGGCGTGCTGCCCAGCGTCCCGGCGGCGGCCAGCACGACGCCCGGCTCGCCCGTGCCGTCGACGGCGGCGACCTGGAGCAGGACCTTGGCACTGGCCGGCAGGCCGTCGGCCTGGGCGGCGAAGGCCTCCTCCAGGCGGGCGGTGAGCGTAGGCTCGTCGGCGGGGCCGTGCGACTTGGGCAGCTCGAGGAGCGCCAGCGGGTTGCCGGCCGCCTCGGTGAGGATCCGCCGGCGGGCCGCGGCGGCCAGGGCCGGGCCGGCTGAGTCGAGCAGCTCGGCGGCCGCCGTCTCGTCCAGGCCGGACAGCTCCAGCACGGGCAGCCCCTTGGCCTCGAACCCCGGCCGCGCGGCGAACACCATGACCACGCCCTCGGCCGCCAGCCTGCGCGCCGCGATCAGCAGCGCTTCGGCCGAGGCGTGGTCCAGCCACTGGGCGTCGTCGACCAGGCAGACCAACGGCCCGTTCTCGGCCAGCTCCGACAGCAGCGACAGCACCGCCAGCCCGATGAGGAACCGGTCGCCCGCGCCGTTCTCGCCGAGCCCGAAGGCGCCGCGCAGGGCGGCCGCCTGCCGGTCCGGGATGTGCTCCAGCCGGCCGAGCACCGACCTGAGCAGCAGGTGCAGGGCGCTGAACGGCAACTCCGCCTCGGCCTCGATGCCCGTCGTCCGCAGGACGTGCGCGTCGGTCACCTCGGCGTGGCCGAGCAGTGCGGTCTTGCCGATGCCGGGCTCCCCCAGGACGACCAGGGCGCCGCTGACCCCTTCCCGGGCGCCGTCCAACAGTCCGTCGATGATCGTCAACTCGTGGTCCCGCCCCCGCAACATGGGTCAGACATTACCTATGCGATGACTCATGCTGATCTTTCGGGCTCTCTCTACCGTTGGTCGACATGAAGCCGTACAGCGTGAACATTCCTCAGGCCGACCTCGATGACCTGCACGAACGCCTGCGCCGCACCCGGTGGACCCGGGAGATCGCCGGGCGGGGCTGGAGCCGCGGCGTGCCGCTGGACTATCTCAAGGGGCTGGCCGACTACTGGCTCAACGACTTCGACTGGCGTGCGGCGGAGGCCGAGTACAACAAGCATCCGCAGTTCGTCACCGAGATCGACGGGCAGGACATCCACTTCTTCCACATCAGGTCGAGCTCCGGCACCGCCCTGCCGCTGCTGCTCCTGCCCGACAACCCGGGCGGCACGATCGGCTTCCTCGACGTGCTCGACGAGTTGTCGCGCGACTTCCATCTCGTGGTGCCGTCCTGCCCGGGGGTCGGCCTGTCCGGCTACGTCACCGAGCCCGGCTGGACGGTCCCGCGTACGGCGGCGGCCTTCGCCGAGCTGATGTCCCGCCTCGGCTACGACCGGTACGGCGCGCAGGGCGGCGGCGGAGGCGCCAACCTCGCCCTGGAGCTGGCCCGCCAGGAGCCCGATCGGGTGGTCGGCGTGCACGTCAACGCCTGGGTCGCCTTCCCCTCTCCGGACGAGGGCGAGTTCACCGCCGACGAGCAGCGCCGCCTGGGCATCATGCAGACCTTCATGCAGGAGGGCCTGGGGTTCAACCAGATCATGTCGACCCGCCCGCAGACCCTCGCCTACGGGCTGACCGACTCGCCCGTGGGCCAGCTCGCCTGGATCGTGGAGAAGTTCAAGGAGTGGACCGACTCCCGCGCCGAGCTGCCCGAGGACGCCTTCTCCCGCGACCGGGTCCTGACCGACGTGAGCCTCATGTGGTTCACCGCGACCGCCGGGTCGGTCGCCAACCTCTATTACGAGCTCGGCCACGACCCGGGCGCCTACGCCCCCAAGCCGCGGGTGACCGTCCCCACGGCCGTGCTGCTGGCCAAGGACGACGTGACGATCCGCCGCTTCGCCGAGCGGGACGCCGACGTCCGGCGCTGGACCGAGCTCGACCGCGGCGGCGCGTACCTGGCGCTGGAGGTGCCGGACCTGCTGGTGGCGGACGTGCGGGCGTTCTTCACCCCGCCGGCGAGCGCCTGACCGGCGGGCCCGAAGATTCACGGGCCGCCCGATGACATCCGCATCTGGTGGGCGGCCCGCCCGGCGGGCCAAGGTGGGACCGGCATTCCGCCGGCGGCGTGTCGAGAACGCGGCGCCGGCTCCGTCCTGGGAACATCGGCGGCCGGCAGGCGGCCGCACTGACGAAGGAGGCCCGGCGTGGCGATCCAGCGGATGGACAACGTGCTCATCGTCGTCGAAGACCTTGACGCGGTGATCGCGTTCTTCCTTGAGCTCGGCATGGAGCTGGAGGGCAGGGGGCCGATCGAGGGGCGCTGGGCGGAGCGGGTCATCGGGCTCGACGGCGTCCGGCAGGAGGTCGCGATGTTGCGGATCCCGGGCGGCGCGGGCGGGATCGAGCTGGCCATGTTCCACACGCCGAAGCCAATCCGCCCCGAGCCGAAGGACCCGCCGGCGAACACGCTGGGCATCCGCCGCGTCATGTTCGCCGTCGACGACGTCGAGGACGTCATCGCCCGCCTGCGCACGCACGGCGCCGAGCTCGTCGGCACGCTGGAGCGGTTCGAGGACAGCTACCTGCTCTGCTACGTCCGCGGCCCCGAAGGGATCATCGTCGGCCTGGCCCAGCAACTCGGCCGGTGACGCGGGCTCCTGGTCCGCTAGGGCCGCCGGACCGCGGCGAGGTCGAGCTCCAGCGCCACCTTCCTGGCGACCAGTCCGGCGGCGGCGTTCCACTTCACGCCCCAGTCCGTGCGGTCGATCGTGACGCCGCCCCTGAGCCGCAGCGGGCGGTCGTCCCCGTCGCCGGTCAGCTCCAGCTCCACGGTGATCGGGTTGTTCACGCCGCGGATGCTCAGGTCCCCGGTGACCTGGAAGGCCGTCTCGCCGGTCCGCTCCACCCGGCTCGAGGTGAAGGTGATGACCGGGTGGTCGGCGTCCTTGAGGTACTTGCCGCGCAGATACCGGTCGCGCTGCGGGTTGCGGGTCTGGACGCTGCCCGCCTGGACGGTGAGCTCGACGCTCGACCCGGAGGGGTCGTCACCGTCCAGGTGGCCGGATCCCGCGAACCGGTCGAACCACCCGCGTACGGCGGGGCCGACGGTGTGCCGGGCGACGAAGCCGATCCGGGTACGGGCCGGGTCGAGGACGTAGTCGCCGGTCAGGTCGCGAAGGCTGCTCGTCATGCCGGTCGCTCCTGGTCGCCGGCGGGGGCCGAGCCCGGCAGCGGGCTGTCGTCGAGGTACCTGACCTCGTAGACGCGTTCGGCGAACCTCCAGCCGTCGCCGGTGCGCTGGTAGCGGTCGTGGTAGAGGGCGTAATTCGCGTGGGAGCCGCCGTCGCGCATCCGCCCGAACTCGTGGATGTAGGCCCGGCCGGTCGCGGTGTCGCCGTCGATCCGGATGACACCCGGATGGACGTTCTGCACGAAGAACTCCCAGAGGCCCTGCCCCCACTCGATCCCGGCGCGGATCGCCTCCCGGCCGACGAACTCCTTGCCGATGTGCGGCCACCGCATGACGCCGCCGGGCGTGAACAGGGATTCGACGCGGTCGTAGTCGCGGGTCATCACCGCGTCGGTGAGTTCGCCGCGCAGCGCCTCGATCTCGACGCGGTCGGCTATGGCTTGCATGTCGCTCATGTGGATCTCCCCCTCGCTCAGGTGGTGCGTCCAGCATCGAGGCCGGTCGGAGGCCGAACAAGGTAGGGTTCGTGGGGCGATCCATAACATGGGGGTTATCCGTGGAGCTGAGGGACATCGAGATCTTCCTGACGCTCGCCGAGGAACTGCACTTCGGCCGGACCGCCGAGCGGCTGCGCGTCTCGCAGGCGCGTGTCAGCCAGGCCATCAGCAGGCAGGAACGGCGGATCGGTGTGGTGCTGTTCGACCGCACCAGCCGGCGCGTGGCGCTGACCCCGGTCGGCCGCCGCCTGCGCGAGGATCTGCGGCAGGCCTACGACCTGCTCCAGGAGGGGCTCGCCCGGGCCGAGGCCGCGGGGGTGGGCGCGGGCCGCACGCTGCGGCTGGGCGTGTTCGGCCATGCCGGCTACGAGCTGCGCCCGCTAGTCGACGCCTTCCGCGCCCGTCACCCCGGCGCCGACGTCCGGTTCAGCGAGGTCACCGGCGGCGACCCGTTCGCCGCCCTGCGCGCCGGGGACGCCGACGCGCACGTGTTGTGGTTGCCGGTGGCCGAACCCGACCTGACCGTCGGCCCCACCGTGCTTGTCACCGGGCGGGTGCTGGCGGTGTCGGCCGGGCATCCGCTCGCCGGGCGTGGCGGCGCGTCGCTGGAGGACCTGGCCGACGAGCATGTCGTCGACCTGGGCCCCGCCGCCCCGGAGTACTGGGTCGCGTCCATGGTCCCCACCCGCACGCCGCTGGGCCGCCGCATCCCCCGCGGGCCCGTCGCGCGTACGTTCCACGAGATCCTCGCCCTGGTCGCCGCCGGGCAGTGCGTCCATCCGCTGGGCGAGATCGCCGCCCGCTACAACCGGCCGCCCGGCGTCGTCTTCGTGCCGCTCCACGACGCCCCGGCTCTGCGGTTCGCCCTGGTGTGGTCGTCCACCGCCGACGGTCCCGCCGTCCGCGCGCTGGCCAGGACCGCCGCCGACCTCGGCCCGCTCTCGCTCGACGGGAGCGGCGAGCCGGGCTGAGGCCCCGCCGGCCGCCTGAGGTCTGCTCCGGCGCCCTACGCGGTGGTGGGCGCGCCCGCGACGCGGCGCTCGCCGCCGTTGCGCTCCTGCCAGAACCGGTACACCTCGACGGCGTCCGCGCGCGGCTCGTGGCGCATCGGCAGCCGGCGCTGCTGCCAGGGCTTGGCGAACTCGTCGTAGAAGGTGTTCAGCTCGAAGTACTTGCGGTCGTCCACGTAGTGGGGCTCGTAGGCGGCGCGGGTGGTGAGGAAGACGACCTCGGCCGGGGAGCAGTAGTACAGCGCGCCCAGGCACATCGGGCAGGGGTGGGCGAGCACGTGGATGGTGGCGTCGGTCAGGTGCTCGGTGCCGAGCCTGGTGCAGGCCTCGCGGATGGCGAGGATCTCCGCGTGGGCGGTCGGGTCGCCGGTCTGGGCGACCTTGTTGGCGCTTTCGGCCAGCAGCTCGCCGTCCCTGACGATGACGGTCGCGAACGGGCGGCCGCCCTCGGCGACGTTCTGGCGGGCGAGGTCGATGGTGCGCTGGACGAAGTCCATGAAGGTCCTCCGGAAGTGGTCGGGCGGGCCGCCGGCGGGGCGGCGCCGCGGGGACGGGAAGGGGCCCGGTCAGAAGGGCTTGGTCGGCAGGTACTTGCCGTCCAGGGTGATGACGGCGCGCTCGCCGCCCTCGGGGTCGGCGACCTTCTTCACGTCGAGCCGGAAGTTGATCGCGGAGATGATGCCGTCGCCGAACTGCTCGTGGATCAGGGCCTTGAGGGTCGTGCCGTAGACCTGGAGCATCTCGTAGAAGCGGTACATGGTCGGGTCGGTCGGGATCCGGTCCGGCATGGAGCCGCGGACCGGGATGGTCTGCAGCAGCCTCGCCGCGTCCTCGTCGAGGTCCAGCAGCTCGGCCACGGCCCGGGCGGAGCTCTCCGGCAGCGGGTGCTGGCCGAGGACGGCGGCGGTGGTGAAGGCCACCGACAGGCCGGCGGCGTCGGCGATCTGCTGCCAGGACAGGTCCTTCCGGATCTTGGCCTCGACGGCGGCGGCGGCCAGGGCCTGGCGGGCGGCGGGGTCGAACTGTGCGTGCACCATGTGTCGGTACGTCCTTCTCTTCAGGGTGATGTCGGGATGGATGCGGGTTCCCGCGAGCGGGAGGCCCGGGGCCGGGTCAGGCCGTGAGCGCGGTGCCCGCGGCGGCGGTCAGGTCCTCGACGCGGCCGGTCGGGATGTCGTAGACCCAGCCGTGCAGGGCGACCTTCCCCGCCGCCAGCGCGCGGGCGACCGAGGGGTGGGTGGCCAGGTTCGCCAGCTGGGCGAGCACGTTCTGGCGCACCAGGGCCGGCACGTCACCGTGGGCGGCGGTGCGGGCCCGTGAGGCGTCCGCGTGCCGCAGCCAGGCGGCGACCGTCGGGGCGCCGCTGAGGTCGTGCTCCTCGGCGAGCGCGGTCATCGCGCCGCACGCCGAGTGGCCGCAGACGACGACGTCCCGCACGCCCAGGGCGGCGACCGCGTACTCGATGCTCGCGGCCACCCCGTCGGCTTCGGGACGGTAGGCGGGCACCAGGTTGCCGGCGGTGCGGATGACGAACAGGTCACCCGGCTCGGTGCCGGTGATCAGCTCGGGGACGACGCGGGCGTCGGAGCAGCCGATGAACAGCGTGTGCGGTGTGTGATGCGTGGCCAGACGGGCGAAGAGCTCCGCCTTGGCCGGGAAGACGTCCCGCTGGAAACGGGCGACGCCCTCGGCGAGGTCCTGCATGGTCACTCCCTTCGGCGGTGGCCGGCCCTTGCGGGCTGCTGACATCCAGCATGCATGACCTGGCCCTATAGTGTCCAAGAGGCGTTCCGCCTGGAATCCATTGGCTCCATCTATAGTTTGTCCATGGCCGCTCTCGAACTGCGTCACCTGCGCTACCTGCTCGCCGTGGCCGAACACGGCAACTTCACCCGCGCCGCCGAGGAGCTGCACATCTCGCAGCCCACGCTCTCCCAGCAGATCAGGCAGCTGGAGCGGACCCTGGGCGTGCAACTGCTGGACCGCACCGGCCGCACGGTACGGCTCACCGACGCCGGGGCCGTCTACACCGACCACGCCCGGCGCGCGCTTCGCGACCTGGCCGCCGCCGAACGCGCCGTGCACGACGTCCAGGACCTGTCCCGCGGCCACCTGCGGCTGGGCGTCACCCCCACCTTCACCGCCTACCTGATCGGCCCGCTCACCGCCGAGCTGCACGTGCGCCACCCGGCCGTCGACCTCACCCTGACCGAGACGACCCAGGACCGCGTCGAAGCGGCCCTGCTCGCCGACGACCTCGACCTCGGCATCGCCTTCGCCGGCCCCCACCTGCCCGGCGTCACCCCCACCACGCTGTTCACCGAGACGCTCAGCCTCGTCACCGGCACCCCGCGCGCCCGGACGCTGCCCGCCCCTCTACCGGTGCGCGCGCTCAGGGACGAGCAGCTCGCCCTGCTCAGCGGCGACTTCGCCACCCGAGGCCACATCGACGCCTACTTCGCCCGCCACCGGGCCGCACCCCGCATCGCGGTCGAGGCCAACTCCATCCAGGCCCTCACCGAGATCGTGCGCCGCGCCCCGCTGGCCACCGTCCTGCCCGACGCCATCGCCCACGGTCACCCGCACCTCACCCCCGTCCCCCTCGACCCGCCGCTGCCCAGCCGCACCGTCACCCTCCTGCACCGCGAGGGCGCCTACCGCAGCGCGGCCGCCCGCGCCTTCACCGAGCTCACCCTGGACTTCGTCCGCTCCCGCGGCTACACCCCGCCCGCGTGAACCCCGGCGCGCAGCGTGCCGGCGTCGTTCAGAACCCCGCCACACGCCCGGCCGCCGACTCGGAGCCGCCGTCGCCCTGCGGCGCCGATTCGCCGGTCGCCGGGACGCCCCCGCCGGGGCCCGGCTGGACGGCGGCGGCCTGCGTCCGGTCCAGGTTGACCACGCTCTGCGCACCCGCGATCGCGTGGCCGTCCGGACCGATGGGATGCCAGCCGCCCTCCGGTCCGCGCTGCCGCGCGGGTCGCTCGCCGACCTCCTCGGCCTCGCCACGCACAGGGCGGGCACGCCGGCGCTGATCACGTACGTGTGGCTCGCGCCGTACGTCTGGGCCGCCACCGCGGCACTGGCGGCCGCCGCCGTCATCGTCGCCCGTTTCGTCCACCTCGTCCGCGGCCCGCACGCACGCCGCCGGTCTTTCGGGCCCTCCTCAGCAGTTGAGGGCGGTGGTGGTCCGGGGGCCGCCGGAGGCGGGGTTCAGGGCTACGGGGAACGTCCGGCCGTCGGCCACCTGGATCTCAAGTGACGTCGGGCCCGTCCAGGTGACCGAGTCGAAGGCGTCGTCGGGGTCGTCGTCGTTGAAGCAGCCGAGGTCCCACTCCTTGCTGAACAGGCCGGCGTCCCTGCGGAGGCTGAGCCACATCACCGAGTCAGGGCCGAGCCCCGCCATCGACCGCTGCAGCCGGACCCGGTACGGATCCGGCCCGTCCACGAAGCCGGCTTCCTCGATCGAGGAGAACATGAGGAGGACCGCTCCCAGCAGCAGCGCGGCACTCGTGCCCAGCCAGGCGAGGACCATGACCAGGATCCGCAGCCATCCGAGCCGCAGCCTCGCCGCGGCACATGCGGCCAGGACGCAGGTCAGCGCGCCGAGCGCGAACGGATGGTTCAGATGGTCGTTCAGGAGCAGCAGGTCGGAGTCGTGGAAGTACGCCAGGGCCGCGAGGGCGCCCGTGCAGAGCGCGGCTGCCGGGAGCACGAGTGAGCGTGGGGACATCGCGGGATCCTTACGAAACCTGCACAGCTTCTGGTGATCAACGTTGTGCCGGTATCCACGTCAAGGACCCGTGCGGGCCTGCGCGGGCCAGGTGGCGGCCGTTCAGGGCGAGGACGAAGGAAGCCGGTGCCGGATCGGGCAGATGGCGGTCCACGGACGGAAGATCACCGGGGTCGCGCCCGGAGGAGCTTGGGTGAGGAGGTCCCCGACCAGGTGGGTGAGGCCGCCGGTGGCCAGATGGGCGGGTTCGGACCGGGCGACGCGGACGGCGCCTGGCAGGCGGCGCAGGCGGTCGTCCTGCTCCGGTCAGACCAGGCATTCCAGCCAGCGCACGTCCTCGTCGTCGGTCACGTCGAGGGGGTTGAGGTCGATGCCGGCGCGCCGTGCCACCGTCGGCGACCGCTCGGGCAGGGGGACGGGGCCGGCCGTCCGGCATTCGAGGACGACCTCGCCGCCTGCGGGACCGATCAGCGGGCCGCCGTCGTAGCGGTAGCGGTTCACCGGATGTGTCGGCCGCGATGTCCCCTGATCAGGGCCATGTCGAAGATCTTTTCCATCGGCCCGGGTGGACGAACCGCCGTAACGGCCGCACTTCGCCGCTTCTGACTCGCTCAGGAAGTCGACAGGCATGCACGACGGAATCCGGCGCCAGCCGCTTCCGGAGGCAAGGAAGCCTCGGCTCGCTGACCAGTGGGAACCCGTTAACGCCGGATTCCGCTCCGAATCTCTCTGCCCCCGAGCCCAGCACAGCACATCTGAACCGCCCTCCCGCTTTTTCAAGTCTTCACAACCGGTCCACAAGATCGTCCTGTGAATCTCGGCGGACGAGGTCGCGAAGGGATCGAGAAGGCCGTGAAGGACGAACGGGGGTTACGGGTGAGCGAGCGTGTGAATGCGGACCTGCACCTGTTGGAGGACATCGTCAGTGCCATCCTGCGGCGCCGCTCCGGGGATTCTTCCGCATGGGAGATCGGCCACGGCAGGACGTGGACGTACGTCACCCCGGCCGGGGCCGCCCACCGCGCGCAGGGCTGGAAGCTGCACGTGTCGGCGACGCAGCTGGCCGCCCCCCTCGTGCTGGCCCGGACGGTGGAGGTGCTGGCCCACCACCGTTGCGCGTTCAAGTTCGCCTCCACCTTCGACGACCTGGCCGGGCTGCTGTCCAGAGGCGCGGACCGGGGATCCCTCGGCAAGTTCATCACCGTATATCCGCCGGACGACGACACGGCAGTGGCGATCGCCGAGGACCTGCACACGGCCACCTACGGCCTGCCGGGCCCGCCCATCCTCTCCGACCGCGCCTATCGCCCCGGCAGCCTGGTCCACTACCGGTACGGAGTGTTCTCCGCCCCGAGCGTGCTGGACAACGACGGCTCCTACACCTCGCAGCTGACCGCTCCCGATGGATCCGGCGTCACGGACCGGCGCAACGCCTGGTACTCCCCGCCGGAATGGGCCCCCTGCCCCTTCGACTCCGGCCAGGCCCCGGTACGCGCCACCGCGCCTTCGGCCGTCCTGCTGGCCGACCGGTTCGTGGTGCGCCGGGCGCTGCGTCACAGTGCCAAGGGAGGCGTGTTCCTGGCCGAGGACCGGCTCTCCGGCGAGCAGGTGGTGATCAAACAGGCGCGCCCGCACTTCGGCTTCACGCTCCAGGGGCAGGACGATCGCGACCGGCTCCGCCACGAGGCCCGCATGCTGGAGATCTTCGGGCCGCTCGGCGTCACGAGCCGCAAGGTGGACCTGTTCGAGCAGGGGGACAACCTCTTCCTGGCGCAGGAGTACGTCGAGGGCAAGGCGCTCGGCTCGTGGGCCGTCGATGAGCGGCGCGCCGCCCCGGGCCGCTGGCAGGGCCACGCGCTGAAGGTGGTGCGCGGCCTGGTCGCCCTGGTCGGCGCCGTTCATGACCAGGGTCATGTGTTGCGGGATCTCACGCCCAACAACGTGATCGTCGGCAGCGACCACCGTTGCCGGCTGATCGGTCTGGAGACGGCGGCCGTGCCGGGCACCCCGGTGGCCAAGGCCCACACTCCCGGCTTCGCACCGCCGGAACAGGTGCTCGCGCCCTGGCACGCGCCGGCGCCGGGCATCGAGGTGGACCTGTACGCCCTGGGGGCGACCGTGTTCTTCCTGGCCACCGCCTGCGTGCCGGTGCTCGGCCACGACGAACCGCACGACGCCCGGTCGTGGGACTCCCGGGTGGAGACGCTGGTACGCGTGACGTCATCGGGCGACGCCGTGTCCGAGGCGCTGACGACGATGATCCTGGGCCTGATGCGCGAGGACCCGGCCCGGCGCTGGGATCTCGCCCAGGTCAAGAAATTTCTTGATGAACTGGACACCGAGCCCCGGCCCTTCGCCGCCCGTACCGGCAACTCCCGCCTCGGCGTCGAGGAGCAGGACCGGCTGCTGCACGACGGGATCGCCTACACCCTGCGCCGGATGGACCGTACCGCCGTCGATCACCCGGACGGCGGCGGCCGGCTGTGGCCCGCGCCGGGGTTCGGGGAGACGGCCGATCCGTGCGCCGTCCAGCACGGCTCGGCCGGGGTGCTCACGATGCTGTCCGCGCTGCTGGATCCCTCCTGCGAGGCCCTGCCGGGGCGGGCCGAGGTCGCGGCCGGCCTCAAGGAGGCGGCGCACTGGACGCTGCGGCGCGTGCGGAGCGAGCGGCACCGGCCCTCACCCGGGCTGTACTTCGGCCGGGCCGGCATCGCCTGGGGCCTGCACGAGGCCGGGCGGGCACTCGACGACGACACCCTGCGCACGGCCGGCCTCGACCTGGCGCTGGACCTGCCGGTGACCTGGCCGAACCCCGACGTGTGCCACGGCCTGGCCGGGACCGGGTTCGCCCTGCTGCACTTCTGGCACGCGACCGGCGACGAACGCTTCCGTGACCTGGCGGGCCGCTGCGCCGACACCCTCCTCGCCGCCGCCGAGCGCACCCCCGCCACCGTCCTGTGGCCCGTCCCCCAGGACTTCCCCTCGACGCTGGCCGGGCTGGTGCACTACGGCTTCGCCCACGGCGTCGCCGGAATCGGGGCGTTCCTGCTCGCCGCCGGTACCGGTCTGAGCCGCGACGACTGCCTGGAGACCGCCGTGCTCGGCGGGCGCACGCTGTTGGAGGCCGCCGAGCACATCGACGGCGACACCTGGTGGGCGGCCTCTCCCGGCGACGACGGCAGGCTGCCGCATTGGTGCAGCGGCTCCTCGGGCATCGGCACCTTCCTGATCCGGCTGTACCTCGCCACGGGGGAGGCCCCCTTGCTGGAGGCCGCCAGGGGCGCTGCGGCCGCCGTCCGCGCCTCCCGCCTTTCCGCGGGAAGCGTGGCCTGCCACGGACTGGCCGGCGACGGGCAGTTCCTGCTCGACATGGCGGACCTGCTCGGCGAACCGGCCTACCGCCACCAGGCCGAGGAACTGGCCGCGTGCCTGCGGACCCGCGCGGTGCTGCGCGACGGGCTGCTCGTGGTTCCGGACGGGGAGGGCATGGGGATCGCCTTCGGCTGGAACACCGGCCTGGCGGGAATCCTGGACTTCCTGCGGCGGCTGCGCCGGGGCGGCGCCCGGCCGTGGATGGCCGACCATCTCCCACCCGTCGGTGCGACGGCATGAGCACGCTCCTCGACAGGACGGCCGCCGGCGTACTGCGGCGGATCGGCTTCCGCTTCTCCGGCACCGGGCGCCATGTTGCGTGCCTGGCCGCGCGGGGTCGCGGTGGTTTCGCTCCTGAGCTCTGGGATCTCGCCGGGCCGCGCCCTCGTGCTCGCCTCTTGCGTCCATGGGAGGACGAGAACGCCTGGAGCAGCGCGGTCCCGACCGACGACGGGAACCTCCTGCTGGCCCGTGCGGGGATCCTCCTCGTCGTCCCAGAGGCTGACGGCGCCGTCGCGGCGGTCCACGAACTGGCCGTCGCCCCCGGCGAGAACGTCAGGCTGGTGGCGGGCGGGACGAACGGCACCGCCGCCCTGGCCTTCCGTACGACCTCCGCCGGGCGTACGACGGTGTGGCGGTTGTCGGGACGGGCCGAGGCCCCCGAATGCGTCGCCGACGTGCCGGGCCGGTTCACCGGAGGCGTGTGGCTCGACGGCGACCTGCTCGCCCTCGCGAGTTCCGACGGGGCGCGCACCGTGGTGCTGAACCTGTCCGACGGCACCGTGCGCCCTCTTCCTGGCCTGGCGCAGGGGGAGCATCTCCTCCTCGCCGCGCCGCAGGCCGGAACCCTGATCACGGCACAGAAGCGGGAGGGCGTCCTGCGGCTGGGGATCCGCCGGCGCGACCACGACGCGCTCACCGTCTTCCCCGACCGGTTGAACGCCGTCGAGGGGACGGTCGTGCCGCTCGCCCTCGACCCGTCCGGCAGGCACCTCGCGCTGTCGGTCACCCGTGGGGTGCGCTCCACAGCGCTGCTGTACGACCTGGTGGAAGGCGGCAACCGGGAGATCGAGCCGGCCGGGGTCCTGCTGCCCGTCGCGCACTGGAACGAGGCCGGGCTGCACCTGGTCCGTTCGGCCCCCGACCTGGCGCCGCGACCCGTGACCGTTCCCGATCCCCTCACGGCGACGGCCCTGACCGGCCACGGCCGCACCGGGTGGTCGCCCGCCCGCTCGCGCCGCTTCGCCGGTCCGGGCGGCCCAGTCGAGGCGGTCGTCTACGGCGACCTCGCCCACGCCGGGCACGTGGTGCTCGCCCTGCACGGCGGGCCCGAGGCGGCCTGGCGGCTCACGTTCGACCCGCTGTTCCAGCGCCTGGCCGCCGGCGGCATCGCCGTGGTCGCCCCCAATCAGCGCGGCAGCACCGGATACGGAGCCGCGCACCGCGACGCGATCCGTGGCGCGTGGGGCGGAGCCGACCTCGCCGACATCGTTCACCTGGGCCGTACGCTGGCCGCCGAACGCGCCCCGGGATCCTGCCCGCCCATGCTGTACGGCGCCAGCTACGGCGCCTACCTCGCGCTGCTGGCCGCCGCCGCCGAGCCGGGCCTGTGGTCCCGTGCCGCCGTCGTCGCGCCGTTCCTGTCAGGACGGGCGCTTCATGAGAACGGGCCCGAATCGGTCAGGAGAATGCTTGACCGTCTCGGCGGCCGGGAGGAGATCGTCGACGACCATCTCGGCTCGCGCGACCTGCTCCGGCTGGCCGACCGCCTCCGGCTGCCGCTCCTGCTCGTCCACGGCGATCAGGATCCGATCATCCCCGTCAGCCACTCCCGCCGGCTGTGCGAACGGCTGGCGCTGATCGGCCACCCTGACACCGCACTCACGTACCTGGAGGTTCCGGGCGCGGGGCACGATCCGCTGACCGATCAGGAGGGCCATGCCGTGCTCGAACGGCTTGTCGCGTTCCTGCGCGGCGGGCCGAGGCCGTAGCGGGCCTGTCTCCGCGCCGCTCCAGGCGGCACCCAAGACCCCGTCTCCCGCATCACCGGGGGCGGTGGCATCAGAAGTCGTCGGGCGGATGCGCGACGGCTCCGTACAACCGCGAAAGAAATGAGGAAACCATGGAAATCGACGTTTCCGCCCTGGAAATGCTCCCCTCCGGCATGGAGAGCGGCCTTTACCCGTGCGAGTTCTCCACCTGCGGGGCCTACTCCTGCATGGGCGCGACGCAGACCTACTGCACCACCTTCACCAACGCCACCTGCGAGAACAATACGCGCGAGTAGCGGCCCGCCCTCTTCCAGAAGGGCATGACGTAGGCCCGTAGCCGAGGTGACAGGCCAGGCGGCCGCTGCTTCGGCCGCCTGGCCGCGCCTTCACCGGCCGTCCCCGCCGTGGATCCGCCTGGCCGCGCTTCGCCGCAAGGAGAGATGTGATGCACCCACCAGCACCAGCCGAGGAGCAGGTGACGACCCGCGCGTACGGCGACCGGCTGATCGCCTCCGTGGCCGCGTGCGCGTGGGCGCCGCTCGCCTTGACCGCGCTCGCCGCCGCAGCGGGGTGCGTCGTCGCGCTTGCGCTGCCCGCGTCGCTGGCCGCCGCAGTGGACGCGGCGGTCACCGGCAGGGACGCACTGCCCGCGACCGTACGCCTGGCGTTCCTGCTGGGCGGTACGGCTCTGATCGACATCGTCTCCGCGATCGCCGGTGCCGCCTACTCCGCCTCGGCCGCCGGTTCGCTGCGTATGCGCCTCGCCGCCCGGCTCCTCGCAGTGAGCATCGTCGAAGCCGGGCGTCTCCCCACGGGCGAGCTCGTCAACCGCCTGGTGAGCAACGCCGCGACCACGGCGTCCGTCCCGATGACGCTGATCGGCGCGGTGTCCGGGCTGGTCACCTCCGTGGGCGGCGTCGTCGCGCTGTTCACCGTCGACTGGCGGGTGGGCGCCGCCTTCCTGACCGGCGTACCCCTCGCCCTGGTCGTGATGCGGGTGTTCGTCTCCGGCGTGTCCGGCCTGTACGACCGCTACCAGGCGGCGCAGGGCCGGCTCGCCGCCCGGCTGACCGAGACCCTTGCGGGCATCCGTACCGTACGCGCCGCCGGCACCGCCTCCCGCGAGACCAGCCGGGTGCTCAGGCCGTTGCCGGACCTGTCCGCCGCCGGGCACGCGCTGTGGCGGGCCCAGTCGCGTGGCGGGTGGCAGCTCATGCTCGCGCTGTCCCTGATCGAGATCCTTGTGCTTGCCACGGCCGGGTTCGGCGTGGCGGAAGGCCGGCTGGAGCCGGGGGCGTTCCTGGCCGCGGCCGGGTACACGGCCCTGGGCCTGGCCTTCGCCGGGCTGACCGAGACGCTGATGGGCGTGGCTCACGGCCGCTCCGCCGCCCGGCGCCTGTGCCAGGTGTTCGCGCTGCCCGTCCTGCCCCCGGGCACCGTCCCGCTGGCGGCCGGTCCTGGAGTGCTCTCCTTCCGTGGCGTCACGGTGACCCGCGAGGGCGGCCCGCTCCTCGACGACATCTGCCTGGACATCCCCGCCGGGGCCATGACAGCCGTCGTCGGCCCCTCCGGCGCGGGCAAGACGACCCTCGCCCTGCTGGCCGGGCGGCTGACGGACCCCGACCGGGGACAGGTGCTGCTCGACGGCCAATGCCTGGCCGACCTCGACCCCGCCACCCTGCGAGGTGCCGTGGCCTACGCGTTCGAGCGCCCGGCGCTGCTCGGGGGCGACCTCGCCGCGGCGATCGCGTACGGCGGCACGGTGAGCGACCTCGAGGAGATCCGCGCGGCCGCGAGGGCCGCGCACATCGATGACGTGATCCGGCGGCTTCCGGCGGGGTACCGTACCCCAGCCGCCGGCGTGCGGCTGTCCGGCGGTGAGGTCCAGCGGCTCGGACTGGCCCGCGCGCTCCTTCGCCGGGCCCGGCTGACCGTACTCGACGACGCCACCTCCAGCCTGGACACCGTGACCGAGGCTCAGGTGACCTCCGCGCTGCGGGACGGGTCGCGTGGACGCACCCGCCTGGTCATCGCCCATCGCCCCGCCACCGCCGCCCGCGCCGATCTGGTCGTCTGGCTGGACGCCGGACGGATACGTGCCCAGGGCACCCACAGTGAGCTCTGGCGGGACCCCGCCTATCGCGCGCTGTTCGCCGCCGCCTCGAACGGGGAGAAGCCATGCCCGGCGACGCCATGATGGACCCACGACCCGCGCCCGCGACTGGCTCACCCGCCGTGCGGGCGACTTCCTCCACCGACGGCGGTGCGTCCCAGGCCGCCCCGGGTGGCGAGGGCGGTGCGCCGTCCCCCTGGCGGACGCTGACGGCGTTGCTGCGTCCCCGGCGGCGTCCGCTCGCCGTCGCCGCGTTGTGGTCGCTCGTCGAGGGTGCTCCGGCGCTGTCGTCCGGGTTGCTTGTCGCGGCGGCGGTCGATCGCGGCTTCCTGGCCGGCCGGTTCGCGGCCGGTCTCGGCTGGCTCGCCCTCCTCGGCGGCACGCTGCTGGTGAGGGCCGTCGCGATACGACGGATGTTTCCCGCGCTCGCCGCAGTGGTCGAGCCGTTGCGGGACGACCTCGTACGCGCGGTCGTCACCACCACCGTCGACCGCGCCGCCACCGGCGGGCGAGCACCCGACGGCGCCGCGGTCGCCCGTCTCACCCAGCAGGTGGAGACGCTGCGCAGCCTGATGTCGGCGATGCTGAGAAGCGGTCGCGAGCTGGGGGTGTCCCTGGTGGCCGCCCTGGCGGGGCTCCTGCTCCTGTCCCCACCGGCCGCTGCCATCGTCGCCGGTCCGGTGATCGTGGCGTTGGTCGTGTTCGCCCGGCTCCTGCGGCTGATCGCCGTACGGCAACGAGACCTGCTGCTGGCGGGGGAGATCCTGACCGCGGGGGCGACGCCGATCCTCGCCGGGCTGCGCGACGTCGCCGCCGGCGGCGCGCAGGCCCAGGCGGAGCAGGACCTGCGGGCGCTCGTCGCCGCGCAGGCCGCCGCCACCCGCGCCCTCGCCCGGGCGGGCACCGGCAAACGTCTGGTGCTGACGCTCGGGGCGCACGTGCCGCTCATCGGCCTGCTGCTCGCCGCCCCGCCCCTGATCGAGCGCGGGCAGCTGACCGCGGGCGAGGTCGTGGGCGCGGTGACCTACCTGTCCACCGGCCTTGGACCGGCGCTGCGCAGCCTCATGGGCACCGTCGGTTCGTGGGGCGTGTCCCTCGCGGTCACACTGCGGCGGATCTCCGAATCCATCGCGCCCGCCCCGGAACCACCGGCGCGGCCCGGGCCCATGGCCGTGCCCGCAGTTCATGACCTGCAGATGGACGGCCTCACGTTCGCCTACTCGCCGCGGGCCGCACCGGTCGTCCGTGAGCTGAGCCTCACGATCGGCGAAGGCACGCATCTGGCCGTGGTCGGCCCGAGCGGCATCGGCAAGTCCACCCTCGCCATGCTGCTGACCGGGCTGCAGGCGCCGACAGCCGGCGAGGTTCGGCTCGGCGGTCTCCCCCTGGCCACGATCCCGGAGTCCCACCTGCGAACCGTCATGGCCCTGGTGCCGCAGGAGGCGTACGTCTTCGCGGGAACGGTACGCGAGAACCTCGCCTACCTGTGCCCCGAGGACGCCTCAGGGAGCGACGCCGGAGACGAATGGCTGTGGGCGGCCGTCGCCGCCGTCGGGGCGGACGCCCTCGTCGAGCGGCTCGGCGGGCTGGACGGCACGATCGAGGAGCCGTCCACGTTGTCCGCCGGTGAACGCCAGCTCATCACCCTCGCCCGTACCTACGCCTCACCCGCACGGATCGTGATCCTCGACGAGGCCACCTGCCACCTCGACCCGGCCGCCGAAGAGCGGGCCGAGCGGGCGTTCGCGACCAGGGGGACGACACTCATGGTGATCGCCCACCGCATCAGCTCCGCCGCCCGCGCGGACAGCGTCCTGCTGATCGACGGCACCTCCGCCGTCGTGGGCGCACACCTGGAACTGATCACCCGATCGCCCCTGTACGCCGACCTGGTCGGCCATTGGCAGGACGACACCACGTACGAACACCAGGCCGCGATCTGAGCTGCCATGCCCGCCAATGCCGACCTGCCTCACCACCCAACGAGAGGACACCATGCCGCATCCCGGACCGAGTGACATCATTTGGGACATCACCTACGCATGCCCGCTCCGTTGCGTCCACTGCTACTCGGAGTCGGGAAGACGGCCGACGCGGCAGCTCAGCCACGAGGACATGCTCGAAGTGGCCGACGGGATCATCGCCCTGCACCCGCGAACGGTCGAGTTCGCAGGCGGTGAACCGCTGCTCGTCAAGGGAATCCACGAGATCGCGGAGCACATCTCACAGGCCGGGATCGAAGTGAACCTCTACACCAGCGGCTGGACGTTGACGGCGGAGGCGGCGCAAGCGGCGGCGCGCGTCTTCTCCAGGATCACGGTCAGCATCGACGGGGCCGACGCCGCGACACACGACCGGATCCGAGGGCGTTCCGGCTCCTTCGACCGCGCGATGAACGCGCTGACCCTCCTCGACGACATCTCCCGGCGCGCGAGCGAACACGGCTACGACCCCCTGCTGTTCGGACTCGACTGCGTGGTGATGCGCGGCAACTTCCACCAGCTGGGCGAACTCTGCCGGGTGGCCACCTCACGCGCCCCGCACCTGCGCTTCCTCAGCTTCGGCGCGGCGGTGCCGTCCGGTCTTGCCAGCAGGCCCACGTTCGCCGACCGGGAGCTTCTCACGATGGAACAGCTCACCACCCTCATGAGCTCTGGCCACGGGCAGCACCTGCGGTCCCTCGTTCCCTCCTCGGTCATGGTGACGGTCAGTGACAATTTCATCCTGCAGATGAACCCGAAACTCGTGGAACGATTCGGCTTCTCCCTGATGCAGATCGAGCCCGACGGGCAGGTACGCGCGATGCCCGTCTACGAGGGCACCGTCGGTTCCCTGCTGACGGAAGATCCGCAGGTGCTGTGGGAACGGACGGTCGCGCGCTGGAGCGACCCCTTCGTCGTCGATGCGCTCTCCGGCGTACGCGACTGGGCCGACTGGGCGGCGGCAACCCGCCGCATCGACTACCATTTCGGATCCGCCGAGGTCAGGCAGCGTATCGACCGCCGACCCGAGTACTCCGTCGCCGCCCCCTGACGCCGCCTGCCGACCGAACCCTGTGGGGCTCATCAGTGGGATACGGGTGTCTGGCCTGCCAGTTCTCGGGTGGTGTCCTGCACCGTGGCGGCCGTCGAGCGGCCGCGCGAATCACTGCGCCGCCACGAGGTGTTCGTGCCCGGTCTGCGGGCGACCCCACTGCCGGGCTGCTGAGGCCGCCGGCCTGTCCGGTGAAGCGGAGGGGGACGACTGGGTGTGCCTGGCCACTGACGACGGCGGCAAGGACCACCTGGTGCTCACCGGCCTGGACGAGCCCGCCTCCCTGATCGCACTGCACGCCGACATCGACGCCCGCATGCCCGTACCGCCGAAGGGTTCGAGGGCGACTTCGCGCTGTTCATTCTCAGCCGCCTGCTGCGCCCTACGGGAGGGCACGGTCGGCGTCGGGGATCCAGTGTCGCCCGTCCGACGGGTCCAGCGGGCGCACGCGTGGGAGCTGACCGAGCAGCGTACGGAGCAGCGGGTGCGGGTTGCGGCGGTGCCAGACCACCCACCACGGCAGGAGGGGGATCGGGTCCACGATGGGGATGCGGCGCAGCCCGCTCCCCGCCGCGTCGATGCTCCACTCCCCCAGGCCGACGGCGCTCTTCTCGCGCAGGAACTGCTGGACCAGGTGCCCCTGGCCGATGGCGGGCTCGGTGAAGCGCAAGGGGACGCCGAGGCGGTCGGCGAGGCGTCTCAGGTAGGCGCGCCATTCGGCGGCGCCCGCCGGGTCGGGCATCGCGATGCCGCCCGCCCGCAGGTCGGCGGGCCGCAGCTCCCTCAGGTGCGCGAGCGCGTGATCCTCCGGGACGAACGCGGCCAGGGGCTCCAGGTGGACCAGCCGCTGGGACAGCTCTTCCGGCCACGGCAGGTCGCGCGCCCGTCCGAAGGCCGCGTCGATCTCCTGGCGGCGCAGCGCCGGCAGCGCCACCGCGAGCCCCTGCCGCATGCTCACCTCCACGCGCAGCCGCGGGTCGCGCTCGCTCGCCTCCCTGACCATGCGCAGGGGCGTGAAGCGCTCGTCGTAGACGTCCACGCGGACGGGGCTGTCCACCACGCGGACCGCCCCCACGGCCTCGTCGAACGCCGCCACCGCCGCCACGGCCAAGGGCAGGAACCGCCTTCCGGCGGCGGTCAGCTCGATGGACCGGGTGGTCCGTTCGAACAGCGGCGTGCCGAGGGCGTCCTCCAGCCTGCGGACGCGTTTCGACAACGCCTGCTGGGTGATGAACATGCGCGCGGCGGCCCTGCCGAAGTGCAGTTCTTCGGCGGTCGCGATGAAGGCGCGTACGCCGGGAACGTCTGCTTCCACGACCAGACCCTGCATCGACAACCATCGGTTGTCAATCCGCGGTCCCATGGGTGTTGGACAGTGCCGCCGGTGGACCGGTTACCTGTTCCTCGACATCCGTGCTGATGAGAAGGGGTCCCGCGATGGAGGTCGTGGAGGTCGACCGGCGCCTGCACCTGCTGCGGCTGACGTTCGGGCAGGCGTACCTGTGGAACGACGACGGTGCGCTCACCCTGGTGGACACGGGCATCGCCACCTCGGCCGGGGAGATCGCCGAGGCGATCGGCCGGCTCGGGCTGCGCGCCGACGCCGTACGGCGGGTCGTCCTCACCCACTACCACGAGGACCACTGCGGCGGCGCGGCGGACGTGACGGCGTGGGGCGAGGTGACGGTGATGGCCCATCGCCTGGAGGCCCCGGTGATCCGAGGGGACGTGCCCGCCCCGCCGCCGAACTTCGCCGGCGAGGAGCGGGCCCTGCATCACAGTCTGGGCGCCGACCTGCTGCCGCCCGCGCCGCCGTGCCGGGTGGACCGCGAGCTTGAGGACGGCGACGTGATCGCCTTCGGGGGCGGGGCCCGCGTGATCGCCACCCCCGGGCACACCGCCGGCAGCATCGCCCTCCACCTGCCGGAGCACGGAGTCCTCTTCACGGGCGACACTGTGGCGCACGTGTCCGGGCTGGTCATGCCCGGAGTGTTCAACATGGACCGTGACGAGATGCTCCGCTCGTTCCGGCGGCTGGCCGAACTGAACGTCCGGACGGCCTGCGTGGGCCACGGCGACCCCGTCACGAACGCCGGCGACGCCCTCCGGAAGGCAGCCGCCGACATCCCCGCCTGACCCGCCGCTCAGGCGTTCTCAGCCCGCGCGCTCGGCCTCCTCCCACCTGAACCGGGGCCGGTGATGCACCGCGACAGCCGGTCTGCGCACGGCTCCTGACGCGTGACCAGACCCACTTTCGGCTCGATTCATGTGCCTGGAGGGACAAACATCCCTGACCTCGACACTTTGGGTGGTGGATCGAATACTGAGCGTGACAAGCTCCTCGGACGGAAGGATTCCCCCCATGCCCACCGCCCGCATCGCCGCCGGTCAGACCTCCCCCGGACAGGGCTGGCAGGCTTACGGCTCCAACGGCATCTACATCGACGTCGACACCACCTCCGCGCGCTTCTCCGGGCGTCCCGTCTACGTCACCTCCGTCGGCAGCACCGGCGGCAACCAGTGGAACCTGGTCGGCCCCAGCGCCGTCTACGACGCCACCGCCACCAAGTTCCGCGTCTACGTGCAGTGGCGTGACGCGTCGGCGCTGTCCCCGGGCACCGCCCAGCAGTTCGGCTGGTACATCCAGTGGATCGGTTACGACAACCCCTGACCGCGGCTCGCACGGCCGGCCGGCGCCCGCACGGGCCCGGCCGGCCTCGCCGTGAGGCCAGGGCGTCGCCTGAGGGCCGCCGAACGCTCCTCGTCCGGCGGGTCCACGGGAATCGGTGCAGTGGCGCTCCCCGGAACCTTCGTGTCCGCCTCACACGTTGATCAACAACACGGGAGGTGGGCATGGATGTGATCCTCGCCTGGTTGGCGGTGCTCCTCGGGGCGGTCACCGTCGGCACGGTTCTCGCCGCCGAGGTGGCGCACGTCCGCGCCCGCCTGAGGCTGGGCGGGCTGCGCGACGTCGATCTCGGCCACTACGAGCTCGCCTATCTGGCGGGCGGTCCGGTACGGGTGGCGGACACCGCGCTCGGGCTGCTGGCCAGGGAAGGGGAGATCCGCGTCTCCCGTGGCGGGAAGATCCATCGCGTCTCCACGGCCGTGACGGCGGGATATCCCGTGGAGGAACGGCTTGTCGCGATCCTCGCCGAGCGCAGGAGCCCGCCGGTCGTCCTGGTCAAGCGCCGCCTGGCGGAGAGCGCGGAGGTCGCCGGGATCAGGGGCCGGCTCGCCGACCTGGGCCTGCTGGTCGACTCTCGGAGCGTGCCCGGCTTCCGCGTCTGCCGCGACGTCCTGAAGCTGATCCCCACGGTCGCGGTCGTCGCCGCCGGGGCCGACGTGGTCTACATGATCGTCGCGCAGTCGCCGCCGCTGAGCGTGGCTGCCCTGTTCGGGTTCGGCGGCAGCTGGCTGGCGGCCAGGAAGATCCGGTCCCTGTACGTCAGGAACCGGCCGGTCCGGCTCGGCCGCGCGGGCCGCCACCAGCTGGAGAAGGCACGCCGGGCACACCCGTACGGGGCCGGGACCGACGCCGTGCCGCTCGCGCTGTACGGACTGAGCCACCTCGGCGACCCGCACCTGTCGGCCGAGCTCAGCAAGCGTTCGATCCCGGACGGTCACCTCTACCCGGCCGAACCCAGCAGCCCGAGCGCCCAGTGCGGCTCCGTCGGCTGGACCCCGGACGACAGCGGAAGCGGCACCTGGGACGGAGGGGGCGGCGGCTGGGACGGCGGCGGCTCGGGGGACGGCGGAGGCGGCGGCGGTTCCTGACGACCGGCACGGCACTCCCGCGACCACTCCGGCCACGACCCGCCCGCACGAAGCGAGCCACGGCCGCTCAGAGGGCGCGCCGCAGCCCGCCCCGATCCGTCCCTGGGACGCCCCCGGGCAACAGCGGGATGAACAGGCTAAGGCTGCGGTGTCCGCTGCTTCGATCTCACTCGGGCGGTGAAGGCTTCGATGGCGTCGACGAGCGCCTCGAAGCGGACCGAGTGGTACAGGTCGAAGGCGTGGTTGCCGCCGCGCAACTCGGCGTAGACGACGGGGGAGGCCGACGTACGGCGAAGCTGGTCGGCGAAGTGCCTGGCCTCGGCCACGGGCACCAGCGGGTCCAGATCGCCGTGGGCCACGAGGAACGGCGGTGCGTCCGCGGTGATGTGGGCCAGCGGCGAGGACTCGGGCCCCTGCCCGAAGTAGGTGCCGTACCAGCCGTTCAGGTAGATGGCGCCGGTCACGGAGGTGTCGGCGTGCTCGAAGCCCGGCTGGTAGGCGGGGTCGTTGGGGGTGAGTGCGGCCAGCGCCGCCATGTGCCCGCCCGCCGAACTGCCCGCGACGAACAGCGTCGAGGGGGCCGCGCCGTACTCGTGGCCGTGCTCACGTACCCAGGCGATGATCTTTTTGAGATCGATCACGTGGTCCGGGTGCTGGGCCTGGGGCCGTAGCCGATAGTTGGCGCTGATGGTCACCCAGCCCTGGCCGGCGAGCCGGTAGAGCAGCGGCAGCGACTGGCTGTTCTTGTGGCCGCCGGTGTAGCCGCCTCCATGCAGGTGGATCAGCACGGGCGCGCCTTGCGGGCGCGAGCGGTGGTGGTAGAGGTCGAGCAGGTTGCGGCGGCCTGCTTCGCCGTAGGAGAGATCGGCCACCCGGCGGACGTCCATGCGGCGCTTGAGGACGGGCAGGAACAGGATGCGGGCCCAGGGTGGAGAACGACGCAGTCCGGCGGCGAGGTCGGCGTCGATGGCGGCGCGCCAGCCCGCGCCCAGGCCGGCGTCCATCGCGCGCCAGATCCTGGCCCGCTCCCCCAGGCCACGGTAGGCGATGACCGTGAGCCCGATCGTGGTCACGGCGGCCAGGGCGACGACCGCCCAGCCACCCGCCGTGTGGATGTCACCCTCGGCGAACGCCAGCACCGTCGGGGCCAGCAGCAGCCAGAAGAAGGCCGCGAACGGCAGTTCGTTGGCGGCCAGCCCGAAGAAGTAGCTCACCCGGCCGACCGTGCTCCAGCCCGGCAGCGGCCGCAGCGCGAACAGCGTCCCGATCGCGACGAGCGCCACGGGGACCAGATATCCGACGGGCACCGAACCTCCAAAGCCGCACTGCCTGCGAACCCGCCAAGCCTCCCCCAATCGCCCGCCGCGCATCTACGACGGATCCGATAACGTCCTTTAACCCTGGAATGAAGAATGTGGAGGGCCGCCCGTGGAGATGCGAGAGATCGAGATCTTCCTGACGCTGGCCGAGGAGCTGCACTTCAGCCGTACGGCCGAGCGGCTGGGCATCAGCCCCGCCCGCGTCAGCCAATCGATCAAGAAGCAAGAGCGGCGCATCGGCGCCCCCCTGTTCGACCGCACCACCCGAGTGGTCTGCCTCTCCCCGCTCGGTGAGCAGCTGTACCAGGCGCTCAAGAGCGGCCACCGGCAGATCATGCAAGGGATCGCGACCGCTCAGGCCACCGTCGACGGCACCGCGGGCACACTGACCCTCGGCACACTCGGCCCGCTCTCCACGCAGATCAAGAACGTTCTCGACCTGTTCCTCGCCCGCCACCCGAACGCCCGACTCCAGCATCGCGAGATCCAGCCCGCCTCCCCTCTGGACCTGCTGAGGTCGGGCGAGGTGGACGTGGCGCACCTGTGGTTGCCGATCCGCGAGCCCGATCTGACCATCGAACCGACCTCGTACGCCTCCGACGTGGTGTTGATGGTCTCCGCCGACCACCCCTACTCGGGACGAGACTCCATCTGCCTGGAGGACCTCGGCGACTGCATCGTGGTCGAGGGCCGTTCGATCCCCACCTGCATGGAGGAGATCTTCAACCCCTGGCACACCCCCTCCGGCCGCCCCGTCCGCCGCGGGCACAAGGTCACCACCTGGCAGGAGACCCTCAGCGCCGTCGCCTCGGGCCAAGCGACCGCCGGGGTCACCGCCGAGGCCGCGACCTTCTACCCCTGGCCCAGCCTCGCCTTCGTCCCGATCCGCGACGCCCCGCCGTGCGAGTGGACCTTCGCCTGGCGTACGGCGAGCGAGACGCCACTCATCCGCGCCTTCGCCCGAGCAGCAGCCGGCACGAGGCGTGGGCTCAGGACAGGGGCACCTGCAGGGCGCGCCAGGTGGCCACCTTGACGGTCAGCGCGTCGGCCTGGGCGGGCAGGGCGTACAGCGACCAGAACTCCTTCGTCTCCGCCGGCTCGAAGCTCATCGCCGACAATGCCACCCCGGAGGTGTTCGTGCATGCGCAGTACGTGCCCGGCTCCTCCCCCTTGGCCACGATCACGCGGGCCGGGCGGTACAGGCGGCGCGCGGCGGGGTCGGTCACCTGGATGTTCGTCGCTGCGTGGTACTTGAAGGCGTTCCAGTCATCGGCCCAGTTGAGGTCGTGGTACCACGCCTCGCCGTCACCCCGGTTGGTGATCGTGTAGCGGAGCAGGCCCAGGTCACCAGGCATCCGGCGGAAGGCCGTCACCTCCAGGTCGAAGGGCACCCCCTTCGCGCGCACCGTCGCCTTCGTCCCTTCGCCCTCGGGCAGCGGGGACGCGCTGGTGCCGGCAGCCGGCACTTGTGCCGGTGCGGGCTTGGCGAACGTGATCGTCACCCGGCGGTTGCGGCGACGTCCCTCGTCGGAGCTGTTGCTGTACAGCGGGCGGCGGGAGCCGTATCCGCGGGCCCTGAACGTCACCTGGTCGCGCGTGATCAGCTGCGTGAGAGCCTGGCGCACCGCCTGCGCGCGACGGCGGGACAGCGGTTCGTTGATGGCGTCGGTGCCGGAGGAGTCGGCGTGGCCGTCGACCTCGATCGTCGTGTCCGCGGACGTGTCGACGAGCTTGGCCGCCTTGGCCAGCACCGTGCGGGCGCGCGACGTGAGCGTCGCCTTGTTCAGCGCGAACAGCACGTCGGAGGAGAGGCTGACCTTGAGGTCGGCCCCGTCGTCGGTCGTCTCCTCGGTGCGGTCGAGCGACTGCGACGGCGTCTCGATGAGGTGACTGACGGTCTCCACCTGGGACGCGTCGGCGTCGGGCAGTTGCTGACCAGGTGGCGGCACGGGCGGGTCGTCGCTGATCGGGACGTCAACCATCGGCGGGCCGATCGGTGTGACGATCGTCGTGGTCGCCGGGTTGCCGGACGGCGCGGGCAGCACGGCGTAGACCGTCAGCGACTTGCCGGGGTCGATGATCGACTTGAGGTCGTCGCGGTCGGTGTCGCTGCACAGGCATTCGCCGTCGGCGGGCTTGTACGGCATGAGCCACCGGTGGGCCGGGGCGTCGAGCACCGCGATGCCGGAGGGCCAGCGCCACTTGAGCGGCCGCATCGGGTCGGCGAGCGGCGCCTGCCAGTGCAGCGGCTTGTCGGTGCTGGTGGACAGGCGCAACTGCACGATCAGGTGCTTGCCGCCGATGCGGTTGAGCCCGACGAGTTCGGCCTTGTAGTTCGACTCGACGGTGCCCTGGACGGTGGCCAGCGCGGGTCGGGTGTCCCCGCCGCCGGACGTCGCGTTCCCACTCGCGGAGGGCGCAGGAGCGCTGGTCGAAGGCGCGGGAGGCGGTGCGGTGGTCTCGCTCGCCGAGGGCGCGAGGGGTAGCTGACCACATCCGGCGGCCGCTAAGGCGACGGCGGTCAGGGCCATGATCCGGATACGCATGCCGGGCATTGTGCCATGACCGAATCAAAGACGGTCAGTCAAGGACATCGTGACCAGGCACGCGCCGGGCGGGGTCCCCAGCTAGTGCGGGCCGCTCGGCTCGGCGCAGCGCCTGACCACGCTTGGGGTGAGGACGCCGGTCACTCAGGCAGCTCATGTCAGCGAGGCCGTCGCCCGGCTGGGGGCTGTTCGACGCCGGGTCCTCCTGTGTGCGGCGTCTGCACGTAGCCTTCGGCGGGCTCGGGAAGCGCCTCGACGCATGTCGTCGAGCAGGCGTTGACCAGCAAGGGCAGAACGTCGGCGCCCGACGTCCGCAGGGAGACCCAGACCTGGCGGAGGTTCCCGGCGTCGATGTGCCGGTCACAGACACTGCACGTACGGATCGCGGCGGCACCCCACACGCCGGGGTCCAGGTCTTCGAGACCCATGCCCTGAGCACCGGCCGCCGCGGCCGGCAACAGCGGGAAGGGCGGCCGCAGCTTGTAATTGCCGTAGAGGGCGCGGGTGCTCACCGTGCTGCGCCGCAGGCCGGGGCACCGGGTGATCTCGTACGGGAACCAGTGCAGGCGGTAGGAGGTGTAGGGGGTGAACTCCTCAAGGCTTCGCATGGCGCCGATCTCAGGCGGGATGCGCACCAGATTGCTGCCGTAGAGCACGAGGTGTTTCACCGAGGTGAGTTCGGCGATGGTCGGCGGAAGCGTGACGACCTGGCGCCGCTGGTCCGCGGTGAGTTCGGCCAGCGGCTTGAAGACCTCCCGTTCGTCGGCTGCCGCCTCTTCGACCAGTTCGAGCAGGCGGATCCATCCGGGTGCCGTGGTGTCCTGGCGTTCTCCGTGGAAGCGGGTCGTTCGCTGCGGCTTGGTGCTGGTCTGCTCGATGCACCCGCAGAGATCACGAGGGGAACCTCGGCCGCCGGAACCAACGGCGTCAGCCCAGCGATTCGAGAAGACCTGCGGCGTCGACTCCTCACTCATCCGCTCACAGTAGTGTCGCTCAAGCTTCGGGTGGGGCCACGGCGGCGGGCGGCAGGCGGCGCGCCAGGCGGAGCAGCGCGAGTGCGGCCGGCCCCACGAGGGCCGCCAGCGTCAGCCACAGCAGCGGTGGCGCCGTGCCGAGCAGGGCCGAGAAGCCGGCGGGCGCGAGGACCGCCGCGAGCGCCCAGGTCTGCTGGTAGATCGCCAGGTAGCGGCCCCGCAGGGCCGGCGGTGCGGTGGCGGCCGCGAGGGCCCAGCTGGGCACGGTGTGCATCAGCTCGCCGAAGGTGAGGACGAGCGTGGCGACGAGCAGCCCGCCGACGCGCGCGAGCCCGGCGGGGAGCAGCGCGGTCGCGGCGTAGGCGGCGCACGCCGCCATCAGGATCAGGCCGCTCAGGGCCATGGCGTGCGTACGGCGGGCGTGCCGCTGCCACCTCCGGACCGGGAGCTGTCCCGCCGCCACGAGGACCGTGTTGATCGCGTAGAGAACGCCCAGCAGGGCCGGCGGGACGCCGAGCACCGTGACCGCGTACACCGGCAGGGCGACGGGGAGGACGAGGTGGATCAGGGTGTATGCCTGCTCGGCCGCCACCAGGGTGACGAACGGCCGGTCGGCGAACAGCTGCCGGTAACCGCCCGGATTCCGGGGCGGCGGTGCGGGCGCGCGCCGTCCCGAGAGCGTCAGGCATGCGGCCGCCAGGGCGAAGCTCGCCGCGTTCATCAGGGCGACGACCGCGAACCCGGTGGTGCCGGCGAGGGAGACCACTCCCGCCGACAGCAGGCCGCCCAGGCCGAAGGCGACGTTCCTCGCCGTGGCGAGCAGGGTGTACAGCCGCTCTCTGAGCGCGCCCTCCGCCAGTGCGGAGACGTAGCTTCCGGAGGCGGGGTAGTAGGCGCGATCGCCGGCCGCGATCAGGGCGGCGACGATGAGCAGGGCCACGAACCCGTCCACGAGCGGATAGGCGGCGAAGGCCACCGCACGCAGCACGTACGTGGCCATCAGCACGCGGCGCGCGTCGAACCTGTCGATGAGGGTCCCGGCCACCGGGTTGGCCGCCAGCCCCACGACCGCCGCCACGGTGACGCCGAGCCCGACGCTCGTCATGGGCAGGCCGGTCACCTCGTGGATGAACAACAGGGTCAGGGGCACGTACAGCCCGTTGCCGAGCGCGTCGACGAACATGCCGACCAGGAACGGGCGTACGCCGACGACACTCGTGAGGGAGGGGGAAGCCATGTGATCAGTGTTGTCAGGCACCCACGTGGACGGCATCGGCCGGTGGCCCCATGAAGGCGGCCCACGGTCCGTCCATGGTCCTAGGTCTCCGGTCTGTGGCGCCCGGAGGAGGACGACCGGTCAGAATTTGCCGGGCTCGAACCTTCGGACGAAGACATAGGTGTGGGATCGGCTGACCAGCTCGACCACCCTCCTGCGCCGGTTCTCCAGCATGGTGACCTTCACGCATTTCAGCGTGACCTTGCGCCGGCCGAGGAGCGCGTCGTAGGAGAGGTACATCTTGTCGAAGCCCCGGTTGTCCCTCATCCCGACGCCCAGCTGTGTGCGGAACTGCCTCGAACCTGGCGGGTTGAAGGGTTTGGCGGCCACGATGGCGTCGGTGGCCTTGGCGGGGCAGCGTACGAGCACGCGAACGTAGCTGTCCTGACGCGGGCGACGCGGCCTGATCTTGACCCCCGTCCAATCACCGATCCCCTCCGGCGCCGCGGGCCGGTCCGCCGCTCCCTCCGGGTTGGTCTGGTCATCGGCGCTGTCGCCCTCCTCCACCGGAGGGTCGGGCATCGGCAGGACGGGCACGGCCGCCGCGATCGTGCAGGGACTTGCGACAAGGGCAGCGAGCAGGCCGAATGTCGCTACAACCCTCATGATCTCCCTCTCGGCGGGCAACTGAAGCGATTGACGACGGGAGGAGAGTAGCCCCCAGTATGCGGGCGAGCCTGAGCTGTTGAGGGGATGCCACGCCGTTCGCTGGTCTTCGACGGTTTCGGCCGAGTCCGCGCCAATTCTTCTCGGGAAGCCGGCCTCCACGCGCTCGCCTCGGCCATGGCGCTGAGGCGCACCGGTCCGTCTCACCGTCGAGGCCCTCGGCGAAGCGGGTCGGGACCACAGGTCCCTGCGGTCCCGACCAGCCCCGTCGGCCGGTGGCCGGTGGCCGGTCGTGCCTGATGAGCCGCCCACAGCCCCGCCCCCGGACGCGCCGCCCCTTGGTCAGCGGTACGGCGGTCCGCCATGAGGGAGCCCTCCGAGATCGGATGAGCAGCGTGCGACCCACCTGTCTGCTGTTTCTGGAGGCCACCTACCGGCGCACCCGCCGGTAGGTGGCCGCCCTGCGCAGGCTGGGCTCCGGCGCCCGGGTCACCTGGCGCGACCGCGCCACCGGACGGGTGAGCGCGTGGGAGGCCGACCACGTGATCGTGACCGTGCCCCTGCCGGTCGTCAGCTCCATCGACCATGACCTCTCGCCCAAGGTGAAGGCGGGCGGCCGCGCCTACCTGCCCGCCGTCAAGACCGCCTTCCAGGCGCAGCGGCGCTGGTGGGAGCAGGATCACGGGATCTACGGCGGCATCTCCTGGACCACCCGGGGACATCACCCAGGTGTGGTACCCGAGCGCGGCCATCCACGGCCGCAAGGGCATCCTGGTCGGCGCCTACATCTGGTCGCACGACCTCGGCCGCGCCTATGCGGCGATGACACCCGCCCAGCGGGCCGCCGCGACGCCTACCCCGCGCTCCTGCCGCCGGACGGGCCGTACTGGTTCGCGGGCGAGCACGTGAGCCACCTCGCCGGCTGGCAGGAAGGCTCGATCCGGGCCACGCACCACGTGCTCGAACGCATCCAGGCCCGCGTCGCCGCCGGGCGCACAGAGGGCCGCCCCGGCTGAACCGGCGCCGGTTCAGCCGGCCGCGGTCGACGGCCGTACACAACCGGCTCATCAGCTGCCCGGCCGGGGCGAGGATGCTGGAGGGCGGTCGCGCCCAGCGCACGCTCTTCCTCGCCCGCCGGTCAGTCGACGCCCTCGATGATGCGGAAGTCGCGCTCGACGCCGTCGGGGAAGGCCACCAGCGCCTTCTGGTACGCCTCGCTCTCGTACGCCGCGACGGCCTGTTCAAAGGTGTCGAACTCGATCAGAACGACGCGCTGCGTGATTCCGGCCTCGTGGGCGACGACTCGACCGCCACGGGACGGGAGGAGGGCCAGGTTGCGCCCGCCGCCAGCCTGGACAGCCGGACCGGCCAGTTTGTCGTAGGCACTCAGCCGCTCAGTGTCGGAAATGGCGGGGTAGACACTGACCCAGTAGCCCTTAGCCACGGAAACCTCCAGTGTTCGGCCGGACACGGCCGACGTCGAATTGACACTCGGATCGATCGATCCCGGCGACGGGTACTGCGGTCAGTTGGATCGTCATATGCGCAGGTTAGGGCTTGATGCGCGGTCGAGGGAAAGATCGGTACGGGATAGACTCAGAACGGATCGTTATCAATCGGCAGGGAGGGCACGTGGCGCCGGACACGGTGAGCCTGCGGTACTTCCTGGTGCTGGCGCAGGAGCTGAACTTCACCCGCGCGGCCGCACGGATCGGTATCGCACAGCCCGCACTCAGCGCCCGGATGCGCCGACTGGAGGCGGAACTCGGTACGGCCCTGCTGGTCCGCAACACGCGTAGCGTCGTGTTGACCACAGCCGGTGCGGCTTTGGCGGAGTCCGCGCCGCCCGCGCTGGCGGCGCTGGACCGGGCATGGGACACCGCCCGGAGCGCGGCGGCCGGCGAGCTGGGCACCCTGCGCATCGGATACAGCCTCAGCACCGGCGCCGAGACGGCACCGGCCCTGGTGGACAGGCTGATTCGCGACAACAGCGGACTCCAGGTCGGCGCGGTCCCGATGGCGACACCGGAGATCTCCCCCGCCGTCGCCGACGGCCGCATCGATGCCGGGATCACCCGCGGCGAACAGCCGGGCCGTGGCGTGCGCCGGTTCCTGCTGCGGCGTCAGCGCGTCGGAGTCCAGCTGGCGCAGCACCATCCGCTGGCCGAACACCCGGAGATCGAGATCGCCGACGCGGCCGCCTATCCGCTGCGACTTCCGGACCGTGCGGCCAACCCCGTGGTCCACGACCAGCTGTCCGCACTGTTCCGCGACACCCGGCCACACCCCCGATTCCACACTCCCGCAGTCTCTTTCGACATGTCTCAGCACGACCTGCGCGACGGGGTCACCCTCGCCCCCGCCGGAGAGGCCGCGGTCACGGCACAACCGGCCGGTCTCGCCTGGCGACCGCTGCGGGGCGCGCCCAGCCTGACGATCCACCTGGTCCTCCCACGCGAGCCGTCGCCACTGCACCGCCGCATCCGTGCCGTCGCCAAAACCCTGGCGCACGAGCTGCACTGGCTGCCGGACTGACGCGCAAGAGGCCAAGCGAGACGGACGCCTGCGGTGGCGAGGCCGGCGGATGTGGGCCACCGCTGCCTCCGGGAAGTCCTGGGAAACCGCCCATCCGGTTGAAGCACTTCAGCTGCACCAACAGTGCCAGCAGGTGGCACATCGCCGCAGGTCGTGAACAACTTCGTCGAATTCACTCGGAAACCTGCGCGCCGCGGCGAGGTAGAGCGCCGGCTGGTGCAGCGCGGTGACGGTCCCGGCGCCCGGCCCCGCCATGGTGATCACCAGGATGGTCCAGCCGGACCTCGACGAGATCGACGTGTCCACCGTGCTCCAGGCGCCGGCCGACCCGATGCGGCTGCGCATCGTACGGCTGCTCGACCAGGTGGAGGAGTCCACCTGCACCGCGCTCGACCTGCCGGTGAAGGTCTCGACGGTGTCCCATCACGTCAACGTCCTGCGGCACAGCGGCGTCGTCTCCACCCGCCTGACGAACGGCCCGGTGTGAGCGGCTGCACCGCTCAGAAAACCTCCGCCCCGTCGTCAGTTGTCATGGCCCCTTGCCACCCGCGGAAGGATTGACGACCATGACCGACGCCAGACTGCCAGGCGACGATGGGGCCGCGTTCATCGCGGCGGCCCGCTCGAACGACGCAGCACAGCTCGCGCTCATCACGGAGCGCTACCGGCATGAGCTCCAGGTGCACTGCTACCGGATGCTCGCGAACTACGAGGACGCCCAGGACCTGACGCAGGAGACGTTCCTGCGAGCGTGGAACAAGCGGGAGTCGTTCAGGGGCCACGCCGCGCTGCGGACCTGGCTGTACCGGATCGCGACGAACGCCTGCCTCGACTTCCTGGACAAGCGCAACGACCGCATACCCGTGCCTGCCGAGCTGCCGGGCACGGGCTCGGAAGTGCACTACCTGCAGCCCTACCCGGACCGGATGCTCCCGGAGGATCCACAGGAATCGGCGGTGGCGCGGGAGACGATCGAGCTGGCGTTCATCGTCGCCGTCCAGCACCTGCCGCCGCGGCAGCGCGCGGTGTTCATCCTGCGCGACGTCCTCGGCTGGCCGGCGTCGAAGGCCGCCGACGCCCTCGAGCTGACCGTCGCCTCGGTGACCAGCGCACTGCAGCGGGCGCGCGTGACGATGCGCGAGCAGCTGCCCGGCCGCCGCCTCGACTGGCGGAGCCCTGCCACGCACGAGCTGTCGCATGACGAGCGCGGCGTGGTGAAGTCGTACATGGACGCCCATGAACGCAACGACCTCGACGGGCTGACGGCCCTGCTCCGCGACGACCTGCGCTTCGCGATGCTGCCCGATCCGGGCACCTTGGTCGTCACGGCCAAGGACGCGGTGGACGGCTGGGTCTCCGGCGGGCTCTTCCAGCGCGGCTACGACGACTGGCGCTGCATCCCCACGACGGTCAACCTCATGCCTGCCGCCGTGCTGTACCGCCGCACCCCCGACGACCCGGAACATCGTCTGTTCAACATCGCGGTCCTGCACATCGTCGACGGGCAGATCTCCGAGCTCACCGGATTCGACGCCACCGACAAACCATGGCTGAGCCTGCCCGCGACGCTGTGATCGCACCCATCGTCGACGGGTCCGGCGCACGGGCAGGCGAGGCGGGCCACAGCTCACTCGGACGTCCGCCGAGGGTCACGGTGAGCATGCCACGAAGGATTGCGGCCTGACCTTACGGGCCGAGCATGTGGCCCGTGGTCATCGCCTCCTCTCGTATCGGGTCAGCAGCACGCCGCCGGGAAATGTCCGCGTCTCGACCAGGTTCAGGTTCACCCAGCTGTCCAGCGCGGTGAAGAACGGCGTGCCGCCGCCCACCAGGACCGGATGGGTGACGATCGCGTACTCGTCGATCAGCCCGGCCCGCATGGCCGTCCCGGCGAGGGTCGCGCCGCCGATGTCCATCGGGCCGCCGTCCTCGGCCCTGAGCCGGGCGATCTCGGCGACCGCGTCGCCGGTGACCAGGCGGGTGTTCCAGTCGACCTTGTCGATCGTCGACGAGAACACCACCTTCGGCATGTCCCGCCAGCGGCGCGCGTACTCGATCTCCGCCGGTGTGGCACCCGGCTGCTTGTCGGCGGTCGGCCAGTGGGAGCTCATCGCCTCCCACAGCCTGCGCCCGTACAGGGCCAGGCCCGTCGCGTCCACCCGGTCGGACCACCACTGGAACAGCTCGCCGCTCGGGGACGAGTCCGGTCCCTCCCCGCCGCTCCAGCCGAGGTCGTCGCCGGGCGCGGCGATGTAGCCGTCCAGGGTCGCGTTCATGGCGAAGATCAGTTTCCGCATTGTGCCTGCCTCCTGTGAGTCGATCTCACACGTACAGACGGGCGCGGCGCGGAAACCTGATCGGTGCGCGATCACACCTGAGCCGGTCGGCTTCCCGAATGGCGTCGCACCCCTGTCACATCGGCTCGTCGTCCGGGCTCATTGGTACGAGTGCAACCACATGAGGAGGACACCATGCAGTTCATGGAAGCCGTCGAGGCCGCCGGCGCCACCGCCTTGCATCATGCGGCGGCAGCAGGCGAGCCGTCGATCGCGCGCCTGCTGGTCGAGCACGGCGCCGATCACACCGCCCGCGAACCCGGGTTCAACGCGCAGCCGGCGGGTTGGGCGCAGCGGCCCACGACGCCGGCGATCTCCTCGAAGGGCATGTCGAACATGTCGTGCAGCACGAACGCCAACCGCTCGGCCGGTGTGAGCTGGTCGAGCACGAGGAGCAGGGCCAGGCCCACCGAGTCGGCCGGCAACGCCTCCTGTTCCGGATCGGGATCCCCGGCCGGGACGACTGTCAGGTCGGGCAGGTGCGTGGCGAACGATTCCTCGCGGCGGCGTCGGCGGGAACGCAGCATGGGCAGGCACTCCCGGGGCGACGACGGTGGTCAGCCATCCGCCGAGGTTGTCGATCTGTTCCGCGTCGGACCGGCTCAGCCGCAGCCAGGCATCCTGAACGCGACGACCGGGAAGTGGCCTTCCGCGCGCTGTTCGCCTGACCGGACGAATCCTGGCATTTGTCCCGGCTCAGCGAGGGCGCAGGGCGTACAGGTTGCCGCCGGCACCCGTGTAGATCAGGCCGTTCGCGGCGACGGAAGCGGTCGCGTACGTTCCGCCGCCGCTGACCAGCGCCCGGTCCGCGCCGGTGGCGGCGTCCAGGGCATGGACGGTGCCGTCGACGGTGCCCGCGTACACGGTGCCCGCGTGCAGGACGAGGCCGGACCTGAGTGGCGCGCCCGTCGGGGTGCGCCACAACACCGTTCCCGAGGCGGCGTCCAGGGCGTGGACCGCGCCGTCGGGGGCCTCCACGTAGACGCGGCGCCGGTCGGCGGCCGGGGTCGTGCCCGCGAGGCCGACGCCGGTCGGGAAGATCCAGCGCCGCCTGCCGGTACGGGCGTCGAGCGCGTGCAGGACGCCGTCCGTGCCGCGCACGTAGACGGCGTCGCCGTCGGGCAGCGGGGCGGTGAGCGGGGCGGCGCCGAGCGGGACGTTCCATCGTTCCTCGCCGGTGGCGGCGTCCAGGGCGTGGAGGCGTTCGCCGGCGCCACCCAGGTAGACGACCTTTCCGGCCGGGGCGACCACCGTGTTCTCCCCCGTCTCCACGTGCCATCGCGGGCGTCCGGTGGCGGCGTCCAGCGCGTGGCCGGCGACGTAGACCAGGCCGTCCGCCGCGACGGGAGCGTCGGCTCCGCCGGCGTAGGGTGAGCGCCACAGTTCCCGGCCGGAGGCCGCGTCGAGGGCGACGGTACGGGACCAGTCGCGGTAGAAGACTCGGCCCTCCGCCACGGTGAAGTCCAGCAGGTGCCTCAACCGCCGGTGCCAGCGCGGCCGGCCCGTACTAGCGTCCAAGGCGTAGAGGTTGGCCCCGTCCGCGACGTGCACCAGGCCGCCGGCGACCACGAGCGCACGGCCCAAGGACCCGCCGGGCGCCCGGCTCCACCGCAGGCGGCCGGAGGCGGCGTCCACGGCGTAGACCTGGCTGCCGTCGGCGGTGTACACGATGCCGCCGCGGACCACGGGGTCGGTCACCACGAGTGCGTCGGCGGGGAAGCTCCAGCGCACCTGCGGCAGCGCGGCGGGCGCGCGCCGGGGCAGCCGGTAGCGGGCCAGCAGCTTGTCGCGTACCTGCGGGGCGACGGCGTGGAGCGTCTGCTGCGAGGAGGCGGTGAGGCGGACGATGACCGGGCCCACGTTCACGACGGCCTCGGGCGCGCTGCCGGTGCCGGTGGCGGTGGACCGGAGGAAGACGAGCAGGTACGGATCCTCCGTCACCGGATCGTGGAACCATTCCCGCTTGATGAAGGTGGTCTCGACGCCGTACAGGCGGTGCGCGTCGGCGGAGACCCAGTCCACCGACAAGGAGACGACGGGCTCGTCGTCCGTCGGCGGTACCCGGTCGCACTGGACGGGCTTCGGCAGTGCCCGCCCGAACAGGGCCTGGGTGGCCGGCCTGGTGATGTAGCCGCCCCCGGGAGGGCGGGGCAGCAGGTCGCATGCGTCCGGCCAGGCGTCCGCCGCGACCCCGCCGAGCAGCTCGCGCCCGTCCGGCACCCCGTAGCCGAGGGTGTAGGCGGCGACGGTGCCGGCGGCGGGCCGCACGAAGGCCAGGCCGGGGGCCGTCCCCACGAGGACGGTGCCGGTGGCGGGCGCGGAGATCGGTAGCGCGCGCAGGCGCCCGGTGACGGTGTCGAGCGAGGTCAGGAAGGCCGGCAGCGGCCACTTGGCCGGGCCCGCCCACAGCACGCCGCCGTGGTCGATCCTGGGGACGCCGCCGGCGAACAGCGGCTCGCTCCACCGGCCGCCCCGCCCGGGACTCAGCGCCTCCTCCGCGCTGGACAGGCGGCGGCCGTCGGGCGCGTAGAAGGCCGGGGTGTCGCCGCTCGTGACCTGGGCGTATCCGTCGCCGCTCATCGTGATGCCGAACGAGGGCGGCCGCGCGTCCGAGAGCCGGAGCGCAGGCGAGGGCAGCGTACGCGTCCAGCCGGTACGCAGCGTGGCGGGGTCTGCGGCGGCGAGGCGTACCCGGTCGCCCGCGCAGTGGTCGAGCAGCAAGATCGAGCGGGCGCCGGCGGCGGCCGTCAGGTGGCAGTGCCGCTCGTGCACGGTTCTGGCCGCGACGGTGCCCTTGCGCAGGTCCAGGGAGAGGAGGGCGAGGGGTTCCGACTCCCGTTCGGCGAGCACGAGACCGCGCTCGGTCACCATGATCCGCGGCCCCTGGTAACGCCCGGCGCCCGCCTCGACGTCCTGCCGGGACAGGGTGATCCGGCGCCGCCACAACAGCGCGCCCGTGCCCGCGTCGTACGCCTGGAGCCGCTGGTCGCCGCCTCGCGGACCCGCGGTGAGCACGACGACCGTGCCGGCCGCGACCCACGTCCCGGCGATGGGGGCGGCGAAGCCGGACAGGGTGTGGACGAGCCTGCCGGTGCGGGCCTCGTGCACGCGTACCGTGTTGCCGGCCGTCGCCATGGCCAGGGCCTGCGCGGACGCACCGTGCAGCGGGACGTTGAGTTCCCAGTTCCAGTACTCGCCGTCGGCGGGCGCCGTCCACGCCAGACGCCACCGGACCGGCGCGAGTGTGTCGCCGGCCGCGCCGGCGGCCGTGCCCATCAGCAACAGCGCCGCCAGCACCGCGGCGGCGGCCCTCAGCACTTGTCCGCCGTGGTGCAGGCATGGCCGGGAGGCATCGGCGTCCAGCCACCGTTGCTCGCCTTGCGGTACGCCTTGCGGTAGGAGCCGGCCCGGCCCGTCAGCCGGAACGGCCCGCCGCCGGGCCCCTTGATGACGATCTGCTCCGACTGCTCCCCTGCCAGCACCGTTGCCACGAGGTCGAACTCGTAGTACGCGTCCTCGCCGACGACCGACAGGCTGAGCGTGACCCGTTCGCCCCGTTGGAGGTCGATCTGCTTCTTCCGGAAATACGGGACGTCCGGCTCCTTCTTCATGGCGAAGCGAAGGGGACGCCGATCGAGGTCGGCGACCAGCTCGACCGTGCCGGTCTCGCCCGCGGTCTCCTCGACCAGGTAGACGGCGTCCGAACGCGGCGCACGCAGGAGGATCCGCGGCTCGATGTCGATGACGCGCACGCTGCTGCGGTTGCCGACCAGGACGACGGTGGCGGTCAGGTCGTCGATCGTGGCGATGTGGTGGCGGGACAACATGGCGGCCAGGTCGGCGTCGTTCACGGCCTTGCCCAGCAGGGTCGCCCGGTCCTGGGGGTCGGTCAGCGGCTCCCTGAGGGCGAGGTCACGCTCGCCGTACTCGACCTCCACGTGACCGACCGTGAGCGGGGGCTCGCCGCCGATGCGGTCGAGGGTGTCGGAACCGCGCGCGGTGTACCAGGCGGTGAACACCACGCCGATCGCCGCGATGAGCCCGGCGCTGACGATCCCGGCGATCCAGGTGCGGGCGGCCTTCCAGCCGTTGCCCTCACCCTTGCCGTCGGAGCCGCCGTCGAGGCCGCCGTCGGGATTGTCATCGCGTTTCCGACTCCGGCGCGCTTTGGCCATGAATGTCCCCCGGGAGGTGCGGACAGTGACCGTGCGCTACCGAGTATGCCCCGCCCGTCGATGGCTCGCCGGGGTTTGACGGACACGTCGAGGAGCAGGGTCAGAGGCGGATGCCCTTGATGATCCCCGCCAACCCCGGCACGAGAGGCGGGCTGGCCATCACGGTGACGACGACTCCCGCGCGCTCGACCCAGCCCGTGTACACACCGGCCCCCAAAGCGCCGTCACCCTCCTGGCGGAGCACCTGGCGATCGCCGATCTTCGTGGTGGTCGTGTCGCCGGAGAAGGTCCCGACGTCGAACGGCGCGTTCTTGAGCTGCGCCAACGAGGTCGCCTTCGGCCAGCACACCACCCTGACCCACAGCGCCCGGTGCCGGCGGCTCACGTCGTCGCGGTCGTCCGACCACTGGTAGCCGTACTCGACGATGCCGTCGTGCTTGTTGACGACGACCTGCCCATACGTGAAGCCCTTCGGGATCCGGCCGACGCGGACCCCCTTGATCGCCGCCGCGCCTCTCGCGGGCTTGTCGACCTTGCCGGCTGACGAGCGCCGCACCTCTGCCTTGGAGGGGACGGGACAACTCGGACGCTCCGCCGCCTGCGCGGGGACGGCCACGAGAGCTGCGGCAACGGGGAGCACAGCCAGGACGGCAAGCTTCTGAATCTTGTTCATGTCAGGGTTGGATGCGTCCGGATCAAGAAGGGTTCGACATTTTTCATGATGCGTAAATCGGCATTTCGGCCGGAACTTCATCCGTGATGGGCGCATCAAACCCACCGTGTTGATCGAAGGAGACCCTCAGCGGCTCGGTCGTTACTGGCTGGCCGGACGGCTCGGCGCCGGCGGCCAGGGCGTGGTGTACGAGGCCTACGCCGAGGACGGCCGCCGGGTGGCGATCAAGGTGCTGCACGGCGATCAGGTGGCCCAGCTCGGCCGGGAGGCGGCGGCCGCCCAGCGGGTGGCCTCGTTCTGCACCGCGCCGATCATCGAGGCCAGGCTGGAGGGCCCGCGCCCCTACATCGTCAGCGAGTACGTGGAGGGCCCGAGCCTGCGCACGGCGGGCAGGACCTTCGCGGGCGACGACCTGCACCGCCTGGCCACCGGCATCGCGACGGCGCTGACCGCCATCCACGACGCCGGGGTGATCCACCGCGACCTCAAGCCCGACAACGTGCTGCTGGGCCCGGACGGTCCCCGCGTGATCGACTTCGGCATCGCCAGGACCGCCGAGATGTCGCTCACCGCGACCGGCGTGGTGAGCGGCACGCCCACCTACATGGCCCCCGAGGTGTTCATCGGCCAGCGGGCGGACGCCTCGGCGGACGTGTTCGCCTGGGGAGCCGTCGTCGTCTTCGCCGCCACCGGCCGTGATCCGTTCCACGCCGAGAACCTGGGCAGCGTCATGCACCAGGTGTTGTCCGCCACCCCCGACCTGTCCGCGCTGCCCGGGACGCTGCGCCGGCTGGTCTCCTCGGCGCTGGCCAAGGAGCCGGCCCAGCGGCCGACCGCCCGCGAGCTGCTGCTGGCGCTGGTCAGCGGCGACGGCGACCTCGACACCGCCCGCCTGCTCGCCCAGGGCGGCCACCGGGCCGCCGGGATCGGCGCGCAGGGGCACGATCCCGCGCTCGGCATGCTGGCCGAGCAGGCGTACACGATGCTCGATCCGGCCGAGCGCGAGCTGGTCCCCGAGGTGTTCCTGCGCCTGGTGACGGTGGACGAGGCGGGCGAGCTGTCGGCCCGGCACGCCGAGCTGGCCGAGTTCGTCGAGGGGCGGGCGCCGCACGAGGTGGCCGCCGTGCGGCGGATCCTCGCCGTGTTCGGCTACCTCCTGGCCAGGCAGGACAGCGGCGTACGGCTGGCCAGGCCGGCGCTGCCCCACGCCTGGCCGCGGTACCGCCGGTGGATCGAGACCAACCGCGACGGCCTGGCCGTACACCGGCAGATCCTCGCCGCCGCGCGACGCTGGGAGGTGGCGGGACGCCGGGACGGCGACCTGTTCCAGGGCAGCAGCCTGGAGAACGCGTTGGAGTGGGCGGCCACCGCCCGCCGCGACATCACCCTGTCGCCCGTCGAACGCGATTTCCTGTCCGCGGCGGCCGGTCTGGCCAGGCACAGGGCCAAGCGGGCCCGGCTGACCTCGCTGAGCCTGGGCGGGCTGCTGGTGATCGCGCTGGTGGCCGGCGGGCTGGCCGTTCAGCAGAGCGCGGTGGCCGACGACCGGGCCGAGCAGATCGCCGGGCAGCTGACCAGGTCGGAGGCGGCCAGGCTGGCGGGGATGGCGACCGCGACGCGCGGGAGCGACCCGCGTCGGGCGATGCTGGCGAGCCTGGCGGCCTGGCGGCTGGACCGCACGCCGGCCACCAGGGCGGCCCTGGTGGCCTCGCTGGCACAACGCGAGACGGCGATGTTCCGCGACCCGTCGACCGCGGGCGACACGGTAAGGGCGCTCGGCGCCGACGGCCGCACCCTGATCAGCGCCGATTCCACCGCGACGCACGTGTGGGACGTGCGGAACGGCCGGCTCCTGCGGACGCTCGGCACCCGGCCGGCCGAGCCGCTGGACAGCGTGACGCTGAGCCCGTCGGGCAAGGTGCTGGTGACCGTGACGGCCAGGCACGCCACCGCGGTGGACCTCGTCAGCGGCAGGCCGATCAGCGACCACGCCTTCCCCACCGCCAAGGACTTCACGAACGAGTGGGTCGACGTGGTGTTCGAACGGGACGACTCCGTCCTGCTCGAGGAGGCTGACCGGCGTACCCGCTGGGACCTGCGGACCGGCGCCGCCCAGGCGCTCGGGCCCGCCCCCGCGGGCACGTTCAGCCGCGACGGGGTCTGGCGGGCCGCACGGCGCGGTCGCCTGCTGGAGCTGACCAACCTGAGGAGCGGGGCGAAGGACTTCATCGGCGACAAGGACGGCGCCGGCACCCAGGGCGCCTGGAACGGCGGCGCGGCCGTGTTCGGCGCCCGCCTCATCGCGACGGTGACCTCGCGGTCCATCCAGTTCTGGCGCAGGTCGGACACACAACTGCTCACCACGGTCCAGGTGCGCGGGGACGATGAGGCGACGCAGGGGGCCTTCGACGGAAGCACGTTCCGCTACCTGCTGGGCGACCAGGTCTTCTCGGTGGACGTGGCCGACCTGAGCACCGAGAACGACGATCACGTTGTGAGCACGGCGGCCTTGAGCGGCGACGGACGGCTCGTGGTCCGCGACGGCGAGCTGTCGGCCGTCGGCGGGAGAAATGTCGGCGGGAGGAACGTCGGCGCGTTGAAGGCGGCGGAGAACGCGGTGTTCAGCCCGGACTCCCGTTTCGTCGCCACGTTCGGGCCCGGGGTGCGGATCGTGGACACCGCCTCGGCCGCCGTCCAGGGCACGCTGCGCACGTCGGCCGTGCAGGCGGCCTTCTCTCCCGACGGCGCCAGGCTGGCCGTGGTCACCGAGAAGGGCGGGGTCGAGCTGTGGGACCGGCAGACCAGGCGGCGCGTGTGGTCGGCTGAGGCGGGCGCGGCGACGTACGCGGCCTTCTCCTCCGACGGGCGGACGCTGGTGGTGGCGGGCGACCGCCTGCACCTGCTGGAGACGGCCGGCGGCAAGGCGTTGGGGCCGGCGTTCGGCGGCGGCGGCAGGAACGCCGAGGGGGTGCGCGCGTATTTCACCCGTTCCGGCAAGGCGGTCGTGGTGCTCGACGCGCGGCGCCGGATGACGGTCTGGGACGTGGCCACGCGCCGCAGGCTCGCCACCGCCCGCGGGTTCGGCGACCCCGCCGCCTACTCGCCGCGCGAGGACCTGATCGCCACCCTCCAGCTGGGCGGCCGGGTGCGGCTCGTCGACGTGATGTCGGGCACGGATCTGGGCGCGCTGCTCGACCAGGGCGGCGGGCAGGACCCGGAGATCGGGCAGCCGCTCGACGTGGCCTTCACCGGCGACGGGTCGGCGGTGCTGACCGTGGACGGCAACGGCGTCGTCAGGCGGCACGCCGTGGGCGGGGAGGCGCTGGCGGCGGCGGTGTGCGCGAAGGCGGGCGGGCTGAGCGCGGCCCAGTGGCGGGCGATCGTACCCACACTGCCGTACAGAAAGGCGTGTCCCTAGCGGCTTCCGGCCGGTCGGCGTCGAGTCCGCCTGCCCGGCAGGCGGCTCCGCCGTCCCTGGTCAGCTGCACCTCCAGCCGGACGCCACGCCCGCGAAGGCTGACGGCGGCTACCGCCGAAGTTGCAGTCGGACGAGCCGCCGTACGGCGGTTGATAGACGAAAAATCTCTATTTTTCGCCGTATTTCACGAGCTCAGGGCCCTTGGTAGCGTCAGCCGCGCAACGCGGAGTGATCCATAGCCAGGAGGCCGGTGTGGTCATGCGATGGTTGTCAGCACTCATCCTGGTCTTCTCCGGGATCCTCGTGGTGACGGGGGCGGCCCCGGCCGCCGCCGCGTCGGTTCAGCCGGGACCGGGCCAGTTCTACGGCGTCCGGATCCGGGTGCTGAGCAACGTGTCGATCGCGGCGGGGGCCACCACGACGGTCAAGGTGGCGGGGGTGGGCGCGGTGCCCGCGAGCGGGGTCGCGAGCGTCGCGGTGAACTTCGCGGCCAAGGGCGCGAGCGCGGCGGGCGGCCTCGTCGTCTTCCCCTCCGACCTGGCCGCGGCGCCCGCGGTGACGGGCACCCGCTACCGGTCCGGCGTGTGGGACGACCAGCTCGTGACGGTCAAGCTCGGCCCGGACGGCGCGCTCAAGGTCAAGAACACCGGCACGGCCGCCGTCAACGTCTACGCCGACGTGCACGGGTACTTCACCGCCACGGCCGCCGCGACGGCGGGAGCCCGGTACGTGCCGCTGAACACCGGCCGGGTCATCGGCAACCAGAGCGTCGCGGCCAACTCGACCGCCACGTTCGCGGTGGCGGGGGTGGGCGGCGTGCCGGCCTCCGGGGTGGCGTACGTGGCGCTGACGTTCGCGGTGAAGAGCACCGGGTCCGGCAAGATGATCGCCTACCCGTCCGGCGGCACGCTGCCCGTCGGGTCGAACATCGACTACCGGCCCTCCTACTTCCAGTCGAACCTGGTCATCGCCGCCCTCGGGGCGGACGGCAAGATCGCCGTCAACAACAACGGGGCCGCCGCGCTGACGGTGTACGCCGACGTGGCGGGCTACTTCGCGACGCCCGCCGCCGCGGTCGCCTCCTCGATCTTGGCGCCCGTCGCCCCGTCACGGACCCTCACCTCCGTGACGGTGGCGGCGGGCGCCTCGTACACGGTCGCCCCGCTGGGCAAGGGCGGTGTGCCGGCCTCCGGGGTGAGCGCGGTCGGCGTGAACATCACCGCCAAGGGCACGGTGAACGGCCTGCTGCGCGTCCACCCCACGGGCCAGGCGAGCATCCCGGGCGGCGGCTCGATCGCGTACCAGCCGAACGACTTCTGGTCGAGCCTGGTGCCGGTCAAGGTGGGCACCGGCGGCACGTTCGTGATCCTGAACACCGGCACCGCGAGCGTCAGCGTGACCGTCGACACCTTCGACTACTACGGATCTGCGTCCGTGCCGTCCGCCCCGGCCGGTGTGAGCGCGACGGCGGGCGACACGTCGGCGACCGTCTCCTGGCAGCGTCCCGCCGACGGCGGCGCGCCGATCACCGGGTACACGGTCACCTCCAGCCCCGGTGGCAGGACCGCGACGGTCTCCGGCGACCTGTTGAAGGCCACGGTCACCGGCCTGACCAACGGCACGGCGTACACGTTCACCGTGACCGCCGCCAACGCGGTGGGCAGTTCGGCGAGGTCGGCCGCGTCCGCGCCGGTGACGCCGGCCGGGGCGGTCACCCGTCCCTCGCCGCCGCTCGGGGTGTCCGCGACGCCGGGCGACCGTACGGCGAAGGTCACCTGGCGCGCGCCCGCCTCCGACGGCGGCTCGGCGATCACCGGGTACGTCGTGACGGCCGCCCCCGGCGGCGCGACCGCGTCCGTCGCCGGCGACCAGTTACAGGCCACGGTCACCGGACTGACCAACGGCACCGCGTACACCTTCACCGTCACGGCGGCCAACGCGAGCGGGGTCTCCGACGCCTCCGCGCCCGGCGACCCGGTCACGCCGGGCGTCGCGGGCAGGCCCGGCCGCCCGTTCGTCACCGGCGTGTACGGCAGGGACGGCGCGGTACGCGTCACCTGGGCCCCGCCCGAGACCGGCGCCGCAAGCGTGACCGGCTACGTCGTGACGGCCTCCCCCGGCGGCGCCACCGTGAACACGACGGCCACGGAGGCCACGGTCACCGGCCTGACCAACGGCACCGACTACTCCTTCACCGTCACCGCGGTCGGCGCGGCGGGCGCGGGAGACCCGTCGCCGCCCTCGGACGCGGCGCGCCCGGCGCCCGCCGAGGTGCCCATGTCCCCGCCCGCGCTGCTGGTGACCCCCCTCGACCAGCGCGTGGACGTGCAGTGGGCGCCCGCGGTGGACGGCGGCTCGGCGATCATCGGGTACACGGTGACCGTCCAGCCCGGCGGCCGGAGCGTCGACACGCCGCCCGACACGACGGTCACCTCGGTGACCGGGCTGGCCAACGGCACCGCGTACACGGTCTCGGTCGTCGCCAGGAACGCGGTGGGCGCGAGCGCCCCGAGCACCGCGGCGGCGGTCACCCCGGCGGCGAGCCGGCCGCCCGGCGCGCCGACGCACCTGCGGGCCGGGCTTCCGGCCTCCGGCAGCGTCCAGGTCACCTGGGACGCGCCCGCCGACGTCGGCACCGGCCCCGTCACCGGCTACACGGTGACGGCCAGCCCCGGCGGCAGGACCGCGACGGTCACCGCCACCACCGCCACGATCTCGGGGCTCGACCCGGCCACGGCCTACACCTTCACCGTGCGCGCCACCAACGCCGCGGGCACCGGCACGGCCAGTGCCCCGACCGAGGCGATCACCCCGAAGCTCACGGTCAAGAGCGAGCCGCGGGTGTTGTCCCCGCAGGCGGCGGCCACGCTGCGGGCCGTACGGGGGCGGGCCCTGGAGTTCGAGAACCCGCCGGCTGAGGTCACCGGGCTCACCGCGGGCACGCTGCTGGTCATCGGCCAGACCGCACGCACCCCGGAGGGGTTCTTCGGCAAGGTGTCCGGCACCGCGCTGCAGAACGGGCGGTTCGTCGTCTCGACCACGGCCGCCTCGCTGAGCGACGCCTTCACCGACGCCAACTTCGCCACCGACGGCCGCGTGGACACCGGCGACCAGGTGGAGTTCGTGCCGTCGGTGCCGGGGGCGCGGCTGGTCAAACCCGTCGAGAACACCCGTGACCGGGCGGCCGGGCCGCGGATCGGCCTGCGGGACGGGAACCTGGTCATCGAGTTCGAGGAGTCGTTCGAGCAGAAGGGCCGCTCGATCACGAAGGTCGAGGGCTGGGCGGTGATCGACCAGGACACCAAGATGGGCGCCAGCACCGACTCCGCCGGCCGGGGCGTGGACATCAGCAACACCACGAAGATCAGCTCCGAGGTGCGGGTGAAGCAGGGCCTCGGGTTCGCCTTCGACAAGCGGGTGCACCTCGGGCACGTCAACGGGCCGTGCTTCTCGTTCATGGTGGGCAAGGTGCCGGTCGTGGTGTGCGTGCGCTTCTCGGTCGCGCTGTCGGTCGAGGCGTCCGCGTCGGTCGGGCTGAGCTTCGCCGTCCACTGGGACAAGCAGTTCGGCACGCGCTGCCACACCGGCAAGAGCGGCACGTCCTGCACCCCGAACGACGGCGGCCCGGGTTTCTACAGCGACGGCGGCGTCGGGGCCTACGGCGACGGCACGGTCACCGCCGCCATCTCCACCGACATCGAGCTCCTGCTGTACGGCCTGGCCGGCCCCGCCCTGGTGGTGGACGTGCCGGGCGTGCAGCTCAAGGCCGACACCACGCAGAACCCCTGGTGGGAACTGCGGGTGCTGGCCCGGCTCGGGGCCGCCATCGACCTGGGCGCGATCGGCAAGGACTACTCGGTCTGGCGCAAGGACGACATCATCAGCACGTTCTGGACGGTCACCCACGCCGCGGGCGCGTTCCAGGGCATCAAGGTCACCCCCCAGCTCGGCGGGGTGGGACCGGGCCAGAACTACCAGTTCAAGGTCACCGTCTCCGGCTATCCCGACGACGTCGTCACCCGGTGGAAGCTGATCAGCGGCCCCGGCACGCTCACCGCGGACGGCCTGTACAACTCCTCTCAGGAGGGCATGGCCGAGGTCGAGGTGACCAGCCCCGCGACCGGCGGGCACCCGCAGTTGCAGGCCCGCGGCGGAGTCGAGGTCGGCACGAAGTACGGCACACCCGGCCCGCCCAAGCTCGACACCTACACCGCGCCGACGCTGCGCGGGGCCACCGTGAGCTGGTCGCCGCCGGCCGACACCGGCATGAGCGACATCTCCGGCTACGTGGTGACCGCGACGGCCGAGGACGGCAGCCAGACCGCGCGTGCGTACGCCTATGGCGGCGACGCGACGCACCAGCTCGTCCAGGGGCTCACGCCCGGGGTGACGTACAGCGTCACCGTGATCGCGCAGAACGCCCAGGGCAGCGGCGAGCCGTCCGCGCCGCTGAAGCTGACGCCGACGGACGTGATCTTCTTCGGCCCGCCCTCCACGCTCGGCGCGGACCTCGCGGGCAGCACCGAGACGCAGGGCCGGCCCGACTCCTCAGGCACGGCCGGCGGCGCCACCGGCGCCGCGGCCTCCGGCGACGGCCGCTACATCTTCTTCATGACCAAGGCCCGCAGCAACCTCATGCCGGACGACCGGCGCGCGCCCTCCAGCACCGCGCCGTTCATCCTGCGCAAGGACACGCAGGGCGGCACGCAGGTCGTGTCGATGGGCGCCGACGGCGTCACCCCGGTCACCGGATTCGTCGGCGGCCCGCTGGCCAGCCGGGACGGCAACGTGGTCGCCTTCACCTCGCTGGAGTGGACCGGCGTGCTGACCCCGAGGTCGGTCGTGCACGACGTCTCCGCCAGGACCTCCTGGACGCTGGAGGAGTACGGCTACGTCTCCGCCGTCAGCGACGACGGGCACGCGGTCGTCTACTGGAAGAAGCTCGACGTGCACTCGGGCTCCTCCCGGTGGAACCTCTACCGGCAGGTCAAGGGCGGCGCGGCGCGGAAGCTGACCTCGTGCGACTCCCAGACCGACGGCGACTGCCCGACCTCGACGGGCGAGGGCATCCTGTCCGGCGACGGCAACCGGGTGACCTGGTCCACCTACGACGCCACCGCCCAGAAGTACCGCACCTGGCTGTACGACGCCGCCGCCGGCGGCACGACGGAGATCTTCCCGGGCACCGACGTCGGCGACCCGATCATCTCCGGCGACGGGCAGGTGGTGGCCCTGCGGTTCACCGCGCATCCGTCCCAGACCTCGTGCCTGATGGTCGCCAGGATCGGCGGCGCCACGCCGGGCGCGGGCAACTGCCTGGTCCCCGAGGACGTCAACGGTCACGGCAAGGCGCTGTTCCTCAGCCAGAAGGGCACCGCGCTGGCCTACGAGTACACCGACGACGACTCGGTGCGCAGCCTGCGCAGCTACCGGGGCGGCGCCACCCACCTGGCGGGCGGCGCGCCGGGGCAGTCGTGGCCGGTGACGGCGTTCATCACCGACGACGACCAGCGCCTGATCTACACCCTCGGCTACGACGGCGGCACGGCCACGGCCGGCACCGTCGTCGCCCACGAGGTGCCGGGCGTGTGGTGGGACTTCACCACGGGCGCGATGCCCGGTGGCGCCCCGGCGCCCGCCCGGCGCGCGCCGGACCGCGATCTGCGGGTACGCATGCCGGACAAGCCGGTCACGCTCGCCTCGACGCGGCCACATCCGAACGCTTCCTCCTCCCGCGAACAGGGCGATTGAGTGGGTGACCGGGCCTTGGCATCGAGGCCCGGTCAGCGCCACGGCTCCGCGGAGGCCGACTGATCTTTCGTCCGCGCCTGGACGCGTCCGGCCCAGGTCGTCCGCAGCCCTGTTGGACACCAGCACCACGTGGCTTTGCTGATTCTCAAGGCGGTGCCGGCCACACACCTCGGCGGCTCCCCGACACGACTGACGGTCATCCGGACCTGAGGTCCTCCACAGAACAGGAAGCAACATGCGTGCTCAGACGAAGACTGCCGCCCTCGGTTTCGCGCTCGCCCTCGGCCTCGGCCTCGCCGCTCTCACCTCGCCGGCCGTCGCGCAGTCGACCGGCATGCGGCCCACTGCACTCGCGGACGACACGTGCGGCCACTACACCAAGGGCTCGACGGAGTACTACCGCAACTGCAAGGAGACCAGCGAAAAGATCTGGGTCACCTACCGGAGGTCCTCCGACAACCAGCATTTCTGTGTCCCGGCGGGGAAGCAGGTGGAACTCGGCTACTACCTGAACGTCTACGGCGTCTATCACGACAGCTGGGGCTGCTGACGTTCGGGCCGCGCGGGCCGGCGGGCGGGCGCTCCGCCACATCGCGGCCCGCGCTTCGGCCTGTTCCAGCGGCAGCGCGACCGCCCGGGGCCGGGATGATCGGCGGGATCAGTCCATGCGGAAGTCGTACGCGGGCGGGAGGGGGTGATCGGGGCCGTGGTGGGCGAACCACAGGTCGTGCAGGGCGTCCTCGCCTTCGCGCAGGTCCGGGACGGTCAGGCCGGCCGCCAGGATGCGTCCGGCGCGTACGCGGTCGCCGACGGCCACGGCGGCCTGGGCCTCCAGCAGGCGGACGCGGCCGTGCGCGCGGTCGCCGGGCGGGAGGCGGTCGACGAGGTCGAGGGCCCGCGCCGGGCGGCCGGCGGCGACCAGGGCGGCGAGCGTCTCGACGGTGAGCGGGCGCACGTCGGGCGCCAGGGCGTGCGCCTCCAGCAGGAGGACGGCCGCGGCGGCGTCGTCGCCGTCGATCCGGTGGGCCTCGGCCAGCGCCCGCAGCAGCAGGGGGTGACGCCGTCCGGCCAGGGCCTGGCGCCAGGCGTCGAGCGCTCCCGTCCGGTCGCCGGCGGCCCACAGGTTCAGGCCCAGGTGGTAGCGGCCGGGCCAGTCGCGGGCCGGGCGGAGCAGCTTCAGCCAGCGGGGGCCGACGACGCACACCGCCTCCTCGCCCGGCAGCTCCCCCTTCTCCAGGAGGGTCAGCCACGGCTTCTGTTCCGGCCCGAGGGTGTCGTCGGCGAACGGGGTGGCCGTCGACTCCGGCAGGCCGCCCGCCCTGCGTTCCAGCGCGCCCCATCCTGAGCCCCGGTGGATCACCTCGGTGACGGGGTGGTCGGTCCACGGCCCGAGCTGCGCCGATTCCCGCGGGAGCGTCCTGGCGATCACGTCGACCGTCGCGCGCGCGTCGTCGTAGGGGGCGTGCGGGCGGCGCAGGGTGAGGGGGTTGTAGGTCTCGGTCCAGGTCCAGGCGGTCCCGCCGGGGAGCGGGAGGTGCTCCAGCTGGGTACGGGCCAGGCCGGCCTGGATCTCCAGGTACGGCGCCCCGGCGCCAGAGAGCCAGCTCTGCCAGTGGGTCCCGCCGGGGGAAACGCCCCAGCCGAACAGCTTGCGCCCCTTCAGCCGGGACGTCGAGGTGTGCAGCAGGCCGTAACCGTCGTCGTCGACGGCGGCGATCCAGGGGACGTCCGACGTGATGTGGAAGAAGTAGTCGGCGGCCGAACGCCAGCGCCCCGGGTAGCCGGCATCGGGTTCGCCCGGGTACGGCACGGTGGTCAGCCGCTGGGCGTAGCCGAAGTGCTCGGCCCGGTCGGCGGGGGCCAGGACGCGAGTGCGCGGCGTCTGCGGGACGGCGATGTTGGACCACCAGTAGACCGGCACGCTCTCCGGACGCGGATTGCGGATGGTGACGGACACGACCAGCGCCGGCGAGCCGGGCGGCAGGCTCGCGTCGATCTGGACCACCAGGCCGCGCATCCGTTCGTATTCGTACAGCCGCAGGACGGGGTACGGCGCCGCCACCCACGCCGCGTGCAGCGGATCGCAGGTCAACGGCCAGTGCCCGGTGGTGCCGAGGTTCCACTCCACGCCGCCGGCGAACCACGCGTCCCGCAGTGCGAGGTTGGCCGGCTGGATCACCGGGTTGCGGTGCAGCAGCTCCCGGCCGGTGGCGAGGTCGACCAGCGACCACAGCCGCCCGCCGAGGCCGGGCAGGAACACCGCCCGCAGGTGCTCGTTCTCCAGCGTGACTGAGGGCACCTCCTGCTCGGCGGGGTCTCGGCCGTAGGAGTCGCGCTTGCCGTACGGGAGCAGCGAGGGCGGGTGCCCGAAGTCGGTGATCGCCACGGCGGGAGGCCGCAGGATGGGCAGCGGGCTGACGGGCCCGGCATCGGCGATGGTGAGCTTCATCCGGACATGGCCCCTTCGCGCAGAACGTTTTAAGGCGATCTGCGGCGAACGGTAGGGATCGCAGGGTTCCTTGTCAATGGCCTGAAATTTGCGTGCAACAGATCGAATACGAGGCATTGACGACATCTATGCGCACATCTATCGTCCAGTCAGCGGATTTTGAAACGTTTTACCGCCAGGTTTCGGGGACCTCAGTGAGGAGCCGCCCAATGGCCGTCAAACCCGTCCCGCTCGTCGCGTTATCCGTCCTCTTCGCTTCCTTGTTCGTGGCCGTGCCCGCCCGGGCGGCCGTCCTGTCGGTCTGGGTGCAGAGCGCCGCCGACCGCGCGTTCTCCTCGACCACCCGTCCGTCCGGCGCCCCGGCCTCGATCGCGCTGCGGGCGGCCCGCGGCGAGAGCGAGGCCGCCCAGATCCTGGTCAGGCCGTCCGCCTCCGCCACCGGCGTGCAGGTCACGGCCGGCGCGCTGAACGGTCCGGGCGGCGCGGTGATCCCGGCCTCCGCCGTCACCGTCAGGCGCGAGTACAACCACCCGCACGTCTCCAAGATCGGCGTCTACCAGAACCCGCCGGACGGCGGCACCGCCTACTACGACGCGCTGGTGGAGAACACCCCGCAGTCGGTGGCGGCGAACGTCACGCTGCCCTACCACTACAGCGTGCGGGTGCCCGCCGCACAGCCGCCCGGCACGTACGCGGGCACCGCCACCGTCAGGAGCGACGGCGGCGACGTCACACTCGACGTCACCGTCACGGTCTACGACATCACGATCCCGCCCACCGACCGGTCGACGTTCAAGATGAACAACTGGTTCACCTCGGCGGGCTGGGACTACAACGGCACGATCAGGGCCATTCCCGCCCAGTACGGCGTGCAGATGTACGACGCCGGCTGGTGGCGGGTCATCCAGAACATCGCGGCCAACCACGCCAGGCACCGCAACAACGTGATCTTCGCCGACTTCCAGGCCCTGCTCATCCCCGACACGACCGTGGACGCCGCGGGCACGTACACCTTCGGCTGGACGACGTTCGACAGGTTCGTGCAGACCTTCGCCGACGCGGGGGCGATGCAGTACATCTACACCCCCCACCTGCTGGAGGGCCTGCCGGGCGACGTCGTCAAGCTGGACATGATCAAGAAGGTGGGCGGTGTCGTCCAGCGGGTCCTGGCCGACCCCGACACGGCCGAGACCAACGCCTACCTCACCCAGCTCCTCCCCGCCCTCAAGGCCCACCTGGACGCCAAGGGCTGGACGGACCTGTTCTACATGAGCGCGCTGGACGAGCCGTCCACCGCCAACCAGGTCAGGGCGGCCAAGTGGCTCTACGCCAGGTACCGCCAGTACTTCCCCCGCCCGCTGACCAACGAGGCCCATCTGGCCGTGCTGCCCGCGATGGAGGAGGACCTCACGACCGCGACGCCGTACACCGGCCTGTACGACGGGAACGTCGCCTACTACCAGCGCCGTCGCCTGAGCGGCGCGGACCTGTGGCTCTACAACTGCATCGTCCCGCAGGACAGGCGGATGAACCGCTTCATCTCCTACCGCCTGGCCTCCACCCGGCTCACCCCCTGGCTCACCTGGAAGATCGGCGGGACCGGCTACCTGCACTGGGGCTGGAACTTCTGGTGGGACTTCAGCGACCTCAACCGGCCCTCCGACACCTTCGACGACTGGCAGACCGGCGACAACTGGCTGGTCAGGCCCAACAAGGCGGCCTACGACATCTACGACAGCGTGCGCAGCGAGGCACAGCTCGACGGCCTGGAGGACGTGGAGCTGCTGAACCTGCTGGCCAGGACCAAGCCGGTCACCGCGCGGGCCATCGCCAACACCCTGGTCACCGACTCGATCTCCTACGAGCAGAGCGGCGCCGAGGTCGACAACCGGCACCGGCAGATCCTCGACGCGCTCGTCGCGCCGGGCCCCGACCTGCGCTTCCCCTACGCCGACGACTTCAGCACGGGCGAGACGAGCTGGCGGCACAGCGCGGGCGCCTGGTCGGTGACGGGCGGGGAGTACGTCCAGTCCGACGCCTCCGCCAACTGGGGCGTCACCGCCGCCCTGGAGGGCCGCGCCTACCGTGACGTGGTGGCCGGCGCGGACGTGCGGATCACGGGGGTGAACCCGAGCGGCGGCAGCACCAACTGGGCCGGCCTCATGGTCCGCAACCTCAACGCCACCGACATGGACACCGGCTACCTGGTCGCGCTGCGCGACAACGGCCAGGTGTTCGTCTACCGCAGCGGCGTCCAGCTCGGCTCCGCCGCCGTGCCGGGGTACGTCCCCGGCCAGTGGACCAGGCTGCGGGTGGCCGCCCGCGGCGGGACCCTCACCGTGTTCGCCGGGGCGAGGAAGGTCCTCACCGTCGCCGACGACGCCTACCCGGTGGGCGGGCTGGCCCTGGTGACCGGCGGCGCGAGCGCCCGCTTCGACAACGTACGGGTCAACCCGGAGACCGACCCGGCCGAGGGCCGCACCGTCACGGCGTCCAGCTCCTACGAGGGCGACGGCTGGACCACCGCCGCCGCCGTGGACGGCACCCGTACCGGCGTCGGCTGGAGCAGCTCGGCCGCGAACATGGGGACGAACCATACCGAATGGCTGCAACTCGATCTCGGCGGCGTCAGGCCGCTGAGCAGGGTGGACCTCTATCCCCGCTCCGACGGCGCGAACACCGGCCTCGGCTTCCCGGTGGACTTCACGGTCCAGGTCTCGGCCGACGGGTCGTCCTGGACGACGGTCGCCACCAGGACCGGCTTCCCCAGGCCCGGCGCGGGGGCGCAGTCGTTCCCCTTCGCGACCGCCGACGTCCGCCACGTCAGGGTGACCGGCACGAACCTCGGCACCGACCAGCTCGGCCACTACCACATGCAACTGGCCGAGATCGAGGTCGCCGGCGGCAACCTCGCGGCGGGCCGCCCGGTGACCGCGTCCAGCTCGGTCGAGTACCTCGACGAGGGGTGGCTGCGGGCCGATCTCACCGACGGCTCCCGCTCGGCGCTCTGGTACTCGATGGGCTGGAGCAGCCAGCCGGGCGTGGCCGGCCGTACCGAATGGGCGGCCGTCGACCTCGGCGGCCCGAGCAGGATCTCCCGGGTGGACCTCTACGCCAGGTCGGACGGCGAGAACACCGGCGACGGCTTCCCCGTGGACTTCACGATCCAGGTCTCGGCCGACGGCTCCACCTGGACGACGGTCGCCGCCAGGACCGGCCACCCGCGGCCGGACGCGTCGGCGCAGACCTTCTCCTTCGCGCCCGTCACGGCCCGGCACGTCAGGGTCGTGGGGACCGCCCAGCGCACCGCCCCCTACCACATGCAGCTCGCCGAGCTGGAAGTCTTCCAGGAGCACAGATGAGAAGGACGTCCATCGCGCTCCTCGCGCTGGCGTTGACCGCCTGCGGCGGCCCGGCCGCCCCCGCCGGGGAGGAGTTCTCGCTGCCCACCGCGGCCGCGTACTTCAGCACCGCCTGCCCGGAGCCCGGCACCAGGCCGGTCACGGACAAGGAGCTGACCTACTGGTCGATGTGGACCAAGGACGAGCCGCAGGGCAAGGTCCTGCGGCTCGCCGCCGACTGCTTCACCAGGAAGACCGGCGTCAAGGTCACCGTCCAGTGGCTGGGCCGCGCCTACCTGCGGCAGAACCTGCTGCCCGCGCTCAACACCGAGACCGTTCCGGACCTGTTCGACCAGGACCTCACCAACATCAGGACGGCGATCACCGCGGCCGGCGGCACCCGTCCCCTCGACGACGTGCTGGCGATGCGGACCGGCGACGGCGTGGTCCGCGACGTGCTGCCCGCCGTCTACCGGGACAGCCCGGCGATCAGGGACGCGGCGGGCAGGCCGTTCGCGGTGCCGTACATCGTCATGGGCAACGCCTGGTGGTACGACCGCAAGAAGCTCCCGGACCTCAGGCCGCCCAGGAGCATGGACGACCTGTACGCGCTGTTCGGCGGCCGGTCCGTCGCGCTCGACGGCGACATCGGCTACTACGCCGCCTGGTACTTCGACCAGCTCGCCGCCCGGTACGTCGGCCCCGGCGGGCTGGCCGAAGCCGCCCAGGACCGCACCGGGCAGCTCTGGAAGAGCGATCCGGGCTTCCTGCGGGCCGCCGAGCACACCGCCAGGATCGCCGGCCACCTGGTCGACGGCTGGGACGCCGGCAAGTTCCCGCAGATCCAGCAGCGCTGGGCCGACGGCGACGCCTCCTACCTGTTCATGGGCAGCTGGGGGCCGACCGAGACCCGCGAGTACCTGGCCAAGCAGGGCGGCGGCCAGGACATCGACTACGGCTCCTTCCAGTTCCCCATGCCGGACGGCGCCACCCACGACGTCATCGAGGTGCAGCAGGTGGCGTTCGGCGTCACCGCCAAGGCCAGGCATCCCGAGGCGGCCAAGGCGTTCATCGCCTACTTCCTCACCCGCGACCTGCTCGCCGGGCTGCCCGCGGTCGCCGACAGCCTCACCCCGCGGACCGACCTGCCGGTCCCGTCCGACCTCGCCGACCTCAAGGCCGCCCTGGAGGACCCGGCGAAGAAGCACACCCTGTTCATGGACGGGCTGGACGGCGTCGCCGGCGGCAAGTTCGCCGAGCAGGTGTTCTACCCGGCCGACGACGCCCTGCTCAAGGGCAGGCTGACGCCCGCCGCGTTCGTGGCCGAGCTGGCCACGGCGACCGCCGCGTTCTGGAGGACACAGGGCTGATGGCACAGACCCTGGCCGCGGGCAGGCGCGCCCTGCCCGCCGCCGTCACCCCCCATCTGCGCCACCGGCGGCGGCTGTTCTGGCCGTTCACGCTGCCCGCCATCGCGCTCTACGTCGTCTTCCTCGTCGGCCCGGCCGTGGTGACCGTCGTGCTCGGCTTCACCCGCTGGTCGGGTGCGGGCCCGGTCACCTTCGTCGGCCTGGAGCAGTACGGCAGGCTGCTGGGCAGCGAGTCGTTCCGCGACGCCTTCGTCAACACGCTCGGTTACATCGTGGCCGGCGGGGCCGGCACGTTCGTGTTCGCGTTCCTGTTCACGATGGTGCTGCGCGGCATGCGGGCCTCGAAGACGATCCGGGCGATCCTATTCTTCCCCAACATCGTCGCGCCGGTCGCGCTGGGCATGTTCTTCGGGTTCGTGTTCACGTACCACCCGGGGCGGCAGGGGCTGGCCAACTTCCTGCTGGAGTCGTTCGGCCTGCCCGCGGCCCGGTTCCTGCGGCCGGAGAACGTCACCTGGGTGGTGATGGGGGCGCTGGTGTGGGCGAGCGCGGGCTTCTACATCACCATCATGATGGCCGCCGTGGACCGCATCCCGCCCTACCTGTACGAGGACGCCGAACTGTGCGGGGCCTCCCCCTGGCAGCAGTTCCGCGCCGTCACCCTGCCGCTGACCTGGGACGTGGTGGGCATCGCCGGCGTGCTCTGGACGATCGGCGCGGTGAAGATCTTCGAGATGGTGTTCGTGCTCGCCGGCCCCGGCACCTACTCGCCGCCCAGCAGGACCTGGACGCTGGCCGTCTACGTCTACGACCGCTCCTTCGGCACCCGGGGCACGCCGGAGTACGGCGCCGCCTGCGCCTGCGCGGTCGTGATGATCGTCCTGGTGACGGTGCTGGTGACCGCGCTGCGCAGGGTGATGCGCAGGGAAAGGCTCGAGTTCTGATGCTCAGGACCGTCGGCAGGACGGCCGTCTGGCTGTTCACCGGGCTCAACGTGCTGCTGCTGTACTGGCTGGTCGCGGCGTCGTTCAAGACCCCGCTGGAGATCTTCCGCGACCCGTTCGGCCTGCCGCGTACCTGGTTCGCGCGGGGGAACCCGTTCCGCAACTACCTCTACGCCTGGAACCAGGCCGAGTTCGGGCATGCCTTCCTGGTCACGGTCGTGCTGGTGGCGGCGGCCTCGGTGTCGATCGTGGTGGTCTCCGCGCCCGCCGCCTACGCGCTCAGCCGGTTCGGCGTGCGCGGCTCGGGGCCGCTGACCGGGTTCCTCGCGCTCGGCATGGGCGTCCCGGTGCAGACCGTGATCATCCCGCTCTTCGTCGGCCTGGCCGACCTCGGGCTGACCGACAGCCTGTTCGGCCTGTACCTGCTCTACGTGGCCCTGTCGGTGCCGTTCACGGTGTTCCTGCTGACCGGCTTCTTCCGCACCCTGCCCGAGGAGACGGAGGAGGCGGCGGCCCTCGACGGCGCGTCGCCGCTGCGCACGTTCGTCTCGATCACGCTGCCGCTGGCCCGCGGCGGCCTGGTCACCGCGCTGATACTCAACGCCATCGGCCTGTGGAACGAGACCCTGCTGGCCATCGTGTTCATCCAGCAGAACGACGGCTTCACCCTGGCCCGCGCCCTGTTCACCTTCTACGGCGCGGCCACCTACCAGTCGGAGTACGGCGGGCTGATCGCGGGCGTCGCGATCGTCGTGCTGCCCATGCTGGCGCTCTACCTCGTGCTGGCCCGCCGCATCATCGCCGGCCTCACCCTGGGCGCGGGCAAGTAGCGGCCCACGCCCCCCGGGGGTCAGTTGTTCGCGATGAAGTCGGCGACCAGCCGGTTGAACTCGTCGGCGTGCTCGATCATCGCCCAGTGCCCGCAGCGGTTGAGCAGCACCAGCCGGCTGTCCGGGATGTTGGCCAGCAGGTACAGGGAGGTCTCGAACGACACGACGCGGTCGTCGCGGCCGTGGATCAGCAGGGTCGGCACCTGGATCCCCGGCAGCGACTCCGGCTTCACCCACTTGGGCAGCGGGGCGCCCTTCGGCAGGCCGTCCACGTAGTTGCGCAGGTGGTCGGGGCGGGCGAGCGCGGCGTCCGAACGGGCCTGGCACAGCTCGGGGGTGGCGAACCGCGCCTTGTCGTAGACCATGATCTCGACGAGTCGGCGCATGTTCTCCGGGCTCGCGTCCCGGTAGGCCTCGATCAGCACCTTCAGGCCCTCGGACGGCCCGTCGCCGGCGCCGAACAGCGTGGGGATCCGGCCGACCGGGGGCCCCATGGTGATCAGGTGCGAGATCCGGCCGGGGTGCTCGGTGGCCAGCCGCAGCGAGGTCTGCCCGCCCATCGAGTTGCCGACGAACGCGGCCTGCTCGATGCCGAGGGCGTCCAGGAACTGGATCGCCGCCTCCACGTGGTCGAGCCGGTCGACGGTCGCCGGGTCCGACTCGCCCCAGCCGGGCATGTCGACGGCGTAGACGTGGAAGTGCTCGGCCAGCGCCTCGATGTTGCCGGCGAAGTTGCTCCATCCCGTGGCGCCCGGCCCGCTGCCGTGCAGCAGCACGACCGGATGGCCGGAGCCCGCCTCGTAGTAGCGCAGCTTCCAGTCCTTGGTCTGAACGGTGCGCGCGATGTCCTTGGCGTCGAGTGCCATCAGTGGTCCTCCCCGTTCGGCTCGGGCGCGGCGGCCAGCAGTCCGGCGACGACACCCGGGGGGCGGTGGCCCCAGCTGTGCAGCTTGTCGAGCGTCTTCACCTCCCACGTCGCGTCGTCGATGATCAGTCCGCCCCAGCCGTACTCGACGCTGAAGCCCGAGGGGGTGTGGACGTAGAAGCTGAACATGTGGTCGTTCGGATGCATGCCGAGCGTCATCTCGAACGGCTGCCTGGCGTCCATGCACCGGTCGTAGGCCAGGCCCACGTCGCGGATGTCGGTCACCTCGACCATGAAGTGATGGGTCTTCTTGGGCGAGGGCAGGTCGCCGAAGGCCACGGTGTGGTGGCGGCCGTTGCAGTGCAGGAAGATCAGGTCGGCGACCACGCCGGGGGCCAGCTCCTCGACGATGACGTCGCTGACCTTGAAGCCGAGCAGGTCGATGTAGAAGTGCAGGTACTCCTCCCGCGAGACGCCGTGCGCCAGCAGCACCTGGTGGCCCGCGCCCCCGGCGCCCGTCACGAACCCGCCGAGCAGCTTCGGCGACTCGAACGGCGTGGCGGCGTCGGCCAGGCCGGTGACCAGCTCGACCCGGTTGCCCATGGGGTCGGCGGTGACGAAGACCCGCTCCACCTTGCGGGCGGCGGCGAGCGCGTCGTCGCCCTGGGTGACCTCGACGCCGGCCGCGCGGACCTTGTCCACCAGGGCGTCCAGGGCGGCGGCGTCCGAGACCTCGTAGCCGGTGGCCACCAGGTCGTCGGCGGGGCCGCCGGTGACGATCCAGCGGTGTGCCTTCTCGTCGGTGCGCAGGGTGAAGCCGCCGTCGGTCTTCTCGCCGAAGCGCATCCCCAGCAGCTCGACGGCGAAGTGCTCCCAGTCGGCGAGGTCGCTGACCTCGTAGACGACGTAACCGAGCTCCTTGACTCCGGACATCTCTCTTCTCCTCTCAGGTAACCGATTCAGGCGGGCACGGCCAGGCCGCTGACGTCGGCCGCGGCGACGAACTTGTCGGGACGGACCGCCACGGCGCGGGCGCCGTACCTGCGCAGCCAGGGCAGCAGGATCTCGTCAAGGTCGACCAGCTCCTCCGGCCCCTGCGTGTAGGCCGTCTTCGGCCGGACGGCGAGGTAGCGGGCGCCGAGCGCGTCCCAGCCGGCCCTCTCCTCCGCCGTCAGCAGGGTCGCCGGGTCGACGTCGTCGCCGAGCAGCACGAAGCCGTCGCCGAGCAGGTCGTCCAGGCGGGCCATCCGGCCCGTGGCGTCGCCGGTGACCGGCTGCGGGACCATCCGGCCGACGATGCTGGCGTCGCCCAGCGGCCCCCTGATCCAGCCGCCTTCGAGCACGGGCGGGGCGGTGAGCGGCGGCTCGTACGGGGTGACCGTGTCCTGGGGGACGGCGTTCATCGCGGCCTGCTCCTCCTCGGACAGTTCCTGCTTGATGACCCGTCCGAGCTGGACGGCGAGCCCGGTGTAGAAGGCGGTGTTCGGACGCCGCTCGGCTTCGTAGGTGTCCAGCCAGCTCTCGGGCAGCTCGCCCTTGAGCACGCGGGCGAGCTTCCAGCCCAGGTTGTGGGCGTCGCGCATGCCGGACTGCATCCCGGCGCCGGCCCACGGCGGCATGAGGTGGGCCGCGTCCCCGGCCAGGAACACCCGGCCCTGGCGCCAGGTGTCGCACATCCGGACGTGGTGCTTGTAGAAGGCGTGCCGGTGGATCTCGACGTCCTGCTCGGTGACGCCCAGCGCCTTCAGCAGCGGCCAGACCTCGGCGCTGGTCGGGTAGTCCGCGGGGGACTCCTCCGGCTTGAGCGGGATCTCCCACCGGTGGTTGCCGGCGGACAGCGCGATGTCGACGACCGGCCGCTCCTTGTCCGACCAGAACGTCAGGAAGTCCCGGTCGGGCCACCAGCGCTTGACGCGGCAGTCGATGACCACCCAGGTGACGTCGTTGGTGTCGCCCAGCAGGCGGCAGCCCACCTCGCCGCGGATCGTGCTGGTCCCGCCGTCGGCGGCGATCGCGTACCGGGCGCGGGTCGTGCGCGCCTGGCCGGTGGCGGTGTCCGTGGAGGTGACGGTGACGCCGTCGGCGTCCTGGGCGATCCCCGTGACGTCGGCGCCGTAGTGGACGGTGATGCGGTCGCCGTGCTCCTGCGCGGCCGCGCGCAGCTCGGCCTCCATCGTCGGCTGGTAGATGTTGTAGAAGCGCGCCTTGCGGCCCAGCGTCGAGGGCGGATGCTCGATCCGCATGATCTCCTGGCCACCGTAGGTGACCCAGCGCAGGGCCCGCTGGGGGTCGATCTTCTTCTCGATCCGCTCGTCGATGCCCAGGTCCTGGAAGATCCGCATCGTCCAGTCGTTGACGGTCACGGCCCGTGCCCGGGGGTAGATGTCCGTGTCCCGTTCCAGGGCGACGGCGGACACGCCGTACCTGGCGAGGGTGAGGGCGGCGATCACGCCGGTCGGGCCGTACCCGACGATCGCGACGTCCGTGTCGTAGCTGCCGGTCATGCGCTGACTCCGTTCTCGGCCGCAGGGGATCCGATGCGGCACTTTTGGACCAAACGTTCGGTCCAATTGTGAGGAGACTAACAACGACCTGCGGCGACGTGTCAAGACCTGTTCACGAACCGGTTATCCGGACCGCCGGACGGGCCGCTGTTCCGGGGTCCCTAGAATTCGGCTGGTGGAGAAGTCGGCGCGGGAGGCGCACACCGGAAACAGCCGCGGCCGCCGGTCCCGGCAGGAGATCCTCGACGCGGCCGCCCGGGTGATGTCCGTGCGCGGCTACGCCGGGACGTCGATCTCGACGCTCGTGAAGGAGACGGGCCTGCCCAAGAGCGCCTTCTACCACCACTTCGAGTCCAAGGCGGGGCTGCTGTCGGCCGTCATGGCCCAGGGGGCGCGGGGCTTCTTCGAGGCCATGCGCGAGGCCCACCGCGACCCGCCGGCGGGCGGCACCCCCCGCGAACGCCTGGGCTGGTACCTGCGCAGGACCGGCGAGGTCTTCGTGCACCGCGAGGAGTTCCTCCGCCTGCTGCTGGTGCTGGTGATGAGCAACGAGGCCGCCGAGGCCCCGGAGGCGATGCGGACCGTCATCGACGTCCGCGGCGAGGGCCGCGACCTCATGCGGCACATGATCCGCTCGTCGTTCGCCGGCGCGGGCGAGGAGGCCGCGGAGGCGGTCGCGGACGCCCTCGCCCACTTCGGCATGGCCGGATTCGACGGCGCCTTCGTCTCGCTCCAGTCCGGGGACGGCAAACCGATCCAGGAGTTCATGGAGCAGCTCGCCGACGCCCTGACGGGGATCGGCGAGTCGCTCATCGCCGGCCGCCGGGGCGTGCCCGGCGGCTGACGGTCAGGCGGACTGCTGCTCGCGCCCGGCGGCGAGCGTGAGGGCGATGTCGACGATCATGTCCTCCTGACCGCCGACCAGCCGGCGGCGGCCGCACTCCATCAGGATGCCGCGCACGTCGACGCCGTACCGCGCGGCGGCGGCCTCCGCGTGCCGCAGGAACGACGAGTAGACGCCGGCGTACCCCAGGGTGAGCGTCTCCCGGTCGACCCGCACCGGACGGTCCTGCAGCGGGCGGACGATGTCGTCCGCGGCGTCCTGGAGCTGGAACAGGTCGCACCGGTGCTCGAAGCCCGACAGGTCGGCGACCGCGACGAACGCCTCCAAGGGGCAGTTGCCCGCGCCCGCGCCGTGACCGGCCAGCGACGCGTCGACCCGGTAGACGCCGTTCTCGACCGCGACGACGGAGTTGGCGACCGACAGCGAGAGGTTCTCGTGGGCGTGGATGCCGATCTCGGTCCCGGCGTCGAGCACGTCGCGGTACGCGCGGACCCGCGCGGCCACGTCGTTCATGGTGAGCCGGCCGCCGGAGTCGGTGACGTAGACGCAGTGCGCGCCGTAGGACTCCATGAGCTTGGCCTGCCGGGCCAGCTCCTCGGGCGGGGCCATGTGGGAGAGCATCAGGAACCCGGACACGTCCATGCCGATCTCACGGGCCGCGGCGATGTGCTGGGCGGAGATGTCGGCCTCGGTGCAGTGCGTGGCGACCCGGACGGACCGCACGCCGAGCTCGTAGGCGCGCCTCAGCTCGTGGACGGTGCCGACGCCCGGCAGCAGCAGCGTGGTCAGGCGGGCGTTCTGCAGCACCGACGCCGCCGCCTCGATCCACGCCCAGTCCGTGTGCGAGCCGGGGCCGTAGTTGAGCGAGCCGCCGGCCAGGCCGTCGCCGTGCGCGACCTCGATCGCGTCGACGCCGGCCCGGTCCAGCGCCGTGACGATGCGCTTGACGTCCTCCAGGCCGATGCGGTGGCGGACGGCGTGCATGCCGTCGCGCAGGGTGACGTCCTGGACGAAGATCGGGGTGCTCATCGAAGGCCCGCCTTCCGTGCGGCGATGCGTTCCGCGACCCGCAGGCCGGCGGAGGTCATGATGTCGAGGTTGCCGGCGTAAGCCGGGAGATAGTGCGCGGCGCCCTCGACCTCGAGGAACACCGACACCTGGTGGGTGGGCCGCGTCGCGCCGGCGGCCAGGAGCGTCTCCACCGGCTGGTCGGCGGGCACCTCGGTGATCTGCACCTGCTGCTTGAGCCGGTAGCCGGGGACGTAGGCGGCGACGTCGGCGACCATCTTCTCGACCGACAGGCGGATCTCCTCGTGCGTGGCCGGATCGGGCGCCGCGACGAGGCACAGGACGGTGTCCCGCATGATCAGCGGCGGGTCGGCGGGGTTGAGGATGATGATCGCCTTGCCGCGGCGCGCCCCGCCGATCTGCTCGATGGCGGCCGAGGTGGTCTCGGTGAACTCGTCGATGTTGGCCCGGGTGCCCGGCCCGGCCGACTTCGAGGCGATGGAGGCGACGATCTCGGCGTACTCGACGGGCGCCACCCGGCTGACGGCGGCGACGATCGGGATCGTGGCCTGGCCGCCGCAGGTGACCATGTTCACGTCGGGCGCGTCGAGGTGCTCGTCGAGGTTGACGGCGGGGACGACGTAGGGGCCGATCGCCGCCGGGGTCAGGTCGATCAGCCGCTTGCCGAGCGGGAGCAGCTTGGCGGCGTTCACCTCGTGCGCCTTGGCCGAGGTGGCGTCGAAGACGATCCCGATCTCGTCGAAGCCCGGCAGCGCGATCAGCCCGTCGACGCCCTCGGCCGTCGTCGGGACGCCCATCCGGGCGGCGCGGGCCAGACCGTCGGACGCGGGGTCGATGCCGACCATGGCGCCCATCTCCAGATGACCCGCCCCGCGCAACACCTTGATCATCAGGTCGGTGCCGATGTTGCCCGAGCCGATGATCGCGACCTTCGTCCTGCTCATGCTGCTGCTCCTTCGGTGAAGCGGACCGTCACCGTGCCGAGGCCGGACAGGGTGGCGGTGACGATGTCGCCGGCGGCGACCGGCCGCATCGGGCCGAGCGCGCCGGACAGGACGACCTGGCCCGCGCGCAGCGGCTCGCCGAGGTCGCGAGCCATGCGGGCCAGCCACACGACCGCCTCGATCGGGTCGCCCAGGCAGGCCGCGCCGGTGCCGGTGGAGACCTCCGCGCCGCCGATGCTCATCGACATCACGACGTCCACCGGGTCGAACTCGCCGAGGGTGCGGCGTTCCGTCCCGAGGACGTAGGCGCCCGTGGAGGCGTTGTCGGCGACCGTGTCGCCGAAGGAGATGTCCCACCCGGCGATCCGGCTGCCGCAGATCTCCAGCGCGGCGACGGCGTACTCGATCGCGGCGCGGACCTGGGGGGCGTCGAGTGGGCCGTCGTCCAGGTCGGCGCCGAGCACGAACGCGATCTCCGCCTCGGCCCGCGGCTGGAGGATCCGGCCGACCGGGATCGCGTCGCCGTCGGCGTAGGCCATGTCCTCGAACAGCACGCCCAGGTCGGGCTGGTCGACGCCGAGCTGGCGTTGCACCGCCTCCGACGTCAGGCCGATCTTGCGCCCGGTGACCCGCGCACCGCCGGCCAGGCGGGCGGCGGCCAGCGCGGCCTGGACGGCGTACGCGGCGGCCAGGTCGTCGCGGCCGATCAGATCCCGCACGGGGGCGCACGGCACGCCGGACGCGGCGGCGCCGGCCAGCCGCTCGACCGCGGCGGCGATGTCGGACGGGCTCGCGGCGGCGGGCCCGTTGGTTTCGTTCATCCCCCCACTGTGCAGGCAGGATGCCGCTCCAACCAGCACATCGTCTCGTTCAGCGATACGCTGTGCGGGTGACCGACCGGGCCGACCTCGACACCGTGCTGGGCAAGGCGGTGACGATCCTGCGCGCCTTCCGGCCCGACGACCGGGTCGTCAGCCTCGCCGAGCTGGTGCGGCGTACCGGCCTGCACAAGGCGACCGTCCACCGGCTGTCGGGCGATCTGGTCGCCAACCGCCTGCTCGACCGCGCCGACGGCGGCTACCGGCTCAGCCGCGGCCTGTTCGAGCTCGGCATGCTCGCCTCGCTCGAACGCAGCCTGCTCGAACTGGCGATGCCGTTCCTCCAGGACCTCTACGAGCGCACCCACGAGACCGTGCACCTCGGCGTGCGCGAGGGGCACGACGTCGTCTACGTCGCCAAGATCGGCGGCCACCGCCAGGCCAGGGCGCCCTCGCGCACAGGCGGCCGGATGCCGCTCCACTGCACCGCGATCGGCAAGGCGTTGCTCGCCTACGCCGGGCCCGACCTGCGGCGCGAGGTGCTGACCGGGCCGCTGGAACGGCGTACGCCGCACACCGTCGTCGCGCCGAGCATCCTGCGCGGCCAGTTGCGGCGCGTCACCGAGACCGGCGTCGCCTTCGAGGCGGAGGAGTCGGCCGTCGGGCTGGTGTGCGTCGCCGCGCCGGTGCTGGGGCGCGCCGACGAGCCGCTCGCCGCGATCAGCGTGGCCGGCCCCACCGGCCGGTTCCGGCCCGAGGGGCACGTGGCCGCGGTGCGCGCGGCGGCGGCCGCGCTCGGCAGCACGCTCACCCGGCGCGACCTCCTCCGGTGAACGGGCCGCGCAGCGGGACACGCCGTGCGGGCGGGCGGTTCAGAGGGCGCGGCTGATCGCGTCGGCCGCGGCCGTGAGCGCGGTGACGAGGGGTTTGATCTCCTTCGGGGAGTAGCGGACGCTGGGCATCGAGATCGACAGCGCCGCGCCGGTCGCGCCGTCGCGGCCCTTCACCGGGCATCCCACCGCTACCACACCCCGCTCGGTGCGCTCCAGGTTGAGCGCGACCCCGCTGTGCCGTACGGACCGCAGGTCCCGCCGCAGCCGCACCAGGTCGGGCAGCTCCTCGGCCGGGTCACCCCGGTCGTCGGCGGCGTAGAGCTGCGCCAGCTCCGCGTCCGAGAGGGCCGCCAGCGCCACCAGGCCGCCGGTGGCCTGGTGGGCCGGGAAGACCATCCCTTCCCGGCTGCCCACCCGCAGGGCCTGCCCGCACTCGACCGAGGCGATGAAGCGCACGTTGCGGCCGGTGCGGATGCTGAGGTTCACCGTCTCGTCGATCCGGTCCACCAGCGCCCGCATCTCGCCGAGCGCCGCCGCCCGCAGCGCGCCGACGTCGGACTGCGCGCGCTCGGCCAGCGCGAGGACCGGGCCCACCCGGTAGCTGCGGTCGTCGTTCTGCACCGCGAAATCGCGGTACACCAGCGCGGTCAGCAGCCGGTGGGCCGTGGAGCGGGCCACGCCGAGCCGTTCGGCGGCGGCCGAGACGGTGATCACCCCGTCGAGCTGGAGGATCTGCGCGAGCCGCAGGGCATGGTCGACGCTGGTGGGCGCGTAGGCCGGCGGGGTCTTCATGGGCTTCGCCATGGAACCGATCCTGGCACATGAATTCCGCTGTGCAGAATCCTCTTTTCCAGCCCGGCCGCCTGCGCGGATAGTCGGGGCCATGCCCCACGTGAACGCCGGCGGCTCGCCGGTCAAGATCGCCGCCGTGGACCGGCCGGACCAGCCCTCGCTCAGCCCCGAGCTGGAGGACCTCTACCGAGGCTTCGAGAAGGCGCTGCTCGTCCCGTTGTGGACGGAGATCGGCGACCTGATGCCGCCGCACCCGCGCTCCAGCGCGCAGCCGCACCGGTGGGAGTGGGGCACGCTGCTCGACCTCGCCGGCCGCGCCGGTGAACTGGTCCCGGTCGGCCGCGGCGGCGAGCGCCGGGCGATCGCGCTGGCCAACCCCAGCCTGGGCGGCAAGCCGTACGCGACGCCGACCCTGTGGGCCGCGATCCAGTACCTGATGCCGGGCGAGAACGCGCCCGAGCACCGGCACAGCCAGAACGCCTTCCGCTTCGTCGTCGAGGGCGAGGGGGTGTGGACCGTGGTCGAGCGCGACCCGGTGCCGATGCGCCGCGGCGACTTCCTCCCCCAGCCCGGCCTGCACTGGCACGCCCACCACAACGCGGCCGACACGCCCATGGCCTGGATCGACGGGCTCGACATCCCGTTCCAGTACGGCGTCGAGGCGCAGTTCTTCGACTTCGGCCGGGACACCCTCACCGAGGAGGAGCACGCCACCCCCGACCGTTCGCGCGCCGAACGGCTCTGGGGGCACCCCGGCCTGGCGCCGGTCTCCCAGCTCCGCCGGCACGAGGGCACGCCGTTGCTCTGCTACCGCTGGACCGACACCGACGCCGCGCTGGCCGACCAGCTCGCGCTGGAGCGGGAGGGGCACGCGGGCACGGTCGAGCCCGGCCACGCCCTGGTCCGCTACGTCGACCCGACGACCGCCGGCGACGTGCTCCCGACGATCCGGGCGCAGTTCCACCGGATCACGACGGGCGTGGAGACCGCGCCGCACCGGGAGACCGGCTCGTCGGTCTACCAGGTCTTCGACGGGTCCGGCCGGGTCACCGTCGGCGACCGGTCGTGGCGGGTGAGCCGCGGCGACCTGTTCGTGGTGCCGTCCTGGCAACCGCTGTCGATCCACTCGGAGGCGTCGGCCTCCGACTCCGACTCCGGCGCGCTCGACCTGTTCCAGTTCAGCGACGCCCCGATCTTCACCAGGCTCGGCCTGTACCGCAGCCACACCGAGGAGAACAGCCGATGAAGCTCGCCACCGTCCGTCTGGACGACCACCGCACCGCCGCCGTCCGCGTCGAGGGAGACGAGCTCGTCGAGGTGGGCCCGGCCGACGTCGGCGCGGTGCTGGCCGCGCCCGGCGGCCTGGAGGGCGCCGCGGCGGCCGACGGCCCGCGTCGCCCACTCACCGAAGCCGACCTCGCCCCGGTCGTGCCGCGGCCGAGCAAGGTCGTCTGCGTGGGGCTGAACTACCAGAACCACATCAAGGAGATGGGCCGCGACCTGCCCGAGTACCCGACGCTGTTCGCCAAGTTCGCCGACACCCTGATCGGCGCCTCGGACGACATCCGGCGTCCGGCGGAGACCGACCAGTTCGACTGGGAGGCCGAGCTCGCCGTGGTCATCGGCCGGCCGGTGCGGCGGGCGGACGAGGAGCAGGCGATCGCCGCGATCGCGGGGTTCACCGTGCTCAACGACGTCACCTGCCGGGACTGGCAGTTCCGCACCCGGGAGTGGCTGCAGGGCAAGAACTGGGACTCCACCACCCCGATCGGCCCGTTCCTGGTCACCGCGGACGAGACCGGCCCGCGACCGGCGCTCGACGTCCGATGCGAGGTCGACGGCCGGGTGATGCAGTCGGACAACACCGGCGACCTGCTCTTCGACCCGGTCCACCTGGTCCGCTACGTCTCGACGATGGTCCGGCTCAACCCGGGCGACGTGATCGCGACCGGCACGCCGGGCGGCGTCGGCCACGCCCGCAAGCCGCCGGTCTTCCTGCGCGGCGGCGAGCTCGTCGTGACCGAGATCGAGGGGCTGGGCAGGCTGGAGAACCGCGTGGTCGGCGAGGGCGAGTGATGGCGCGCGACCTCGCCACCACGCTCGCGTGGGTCGAGACGGGCACCGGCCTGTGCGCGTCGGCGATCGCCGGTCTGTCCGAGCGGGAGTACGACGCCGCGTCGGCCCTGCCCGGCTGGACGCGCAGGCACGTCGTGGCGCACCTGGCGGCGAACGCCGAGGCGATCGGCAACCTGGTCCGCTGGGCGCGCACCGGCGAGCCGACCCCGATGTACGCCTCGCCGCAGGCCCGCGCCGCCGGGATCGAGCGGGGCTCGCTGCTGGAGGCCGGCGAGCTGGTCCGGTGGTTCACCGAGTCGGCCGCGACCCTGGCCACCGCCATGGCGGCACTGCCCGAGGAGGCGTGGCGGGCCGAGGTGGTGACCGCGCAGGGCCGGACCGTGCCGGCGAGCGAGATCCCCTGGATGCGCAGCCGGGAGGTCATGGTGCACGCGGTGGACCTGGGGACCGGGCTCACCTTCGCCGACCTTCCCGACGGCTTCCTGCGGGAGCTGCGGGAGGACATCCGCGCCAAGCGCGGCCCCGGCGCGGTGCCCGACGTCGAGGGGTCGCTGCCCGACGTGACCGCCTACCTGGCCGGACGCCCGGCGGGCGGAGTGACCGCCGCCGGCGGCGGACGCCCACCGACCCTGCCCCCGTGGCTGTGACGAGAAGGAAGATCTGATGGGCACCCTCCCCTCCACCCGTGCCGACGTGATCGTCGTCGGGGGCGGCATCGGCGGCCTGTCCGCCGCCCTCGCCCTGGTCCGCCAGGGCCTGCGGGTCCGGGTGTACGAGCAGGCCTCGTCGTTCGGCGAGGTCGGCGCGGGCCTGCAGCTCGCCCCGAACTGCACCCGCATCCTGGACCGTTACGGCCTGCTGGCCGAGGCGTCCGCGCTCGGCGTGCTGCCCGAGACCATGGTCATGAAGGACGCCCTGGACGCCGCCGAGCTGACCCGGCTCGACCTGCGCGACGTCGAACGCCGCTACGGCTACCCCTACCTGGTGATCCACCGCAGCGACCTGCACGGCATCCTGCTCCGCGCCTGCGAGCGGGCGGGCGTCGAGCTGCTCACCGACGCCCGCTGCACGTGGTACGAGAACGTCGACGGCGGCGCCCGCGTGCGCTTCGCCGACGGCGTCGTGGACGAGGCGGACGTGGTGATCGCCGCCGACGGCCTGCACTCGATCGCCCGCGAGCTGCTGGTCCAGGACGAGCCGGTGAACTCCGGATATGTCGCCTACCGCTGCGCGGTGCCGTTCGAGCAGGTCGCCGGCAACGACGTGCACGACAAGGACGTCGTCGTGTACGTCGGGCCGCGTTGCCACTTCGTGCAGTACCCGCTGCGGGGGGCGGAGACGTTCAACCAGGTCGCCGTCTTCGAGTCGCCGAAGGCGCTGGCCGGCGAGGACGACTGGGGCACCCCCGACGAGCTGGACGCGGCGTTCGAGGGCACCTGCGACCAGGTCCAGCAGGGCCTGCCGCTGATGTGGCGCGACCGGTGGTGGCGGATGTTCGACCGCGACCCGATCATGACCTGGGTCACCGGGCGGATCGCGCTGCTCGGCGACGCCGCGCACCCGCCGCTGCAGTACATGGCGCAGGGCGCGATCATGGCGATCGAGGACGGCTGGGTGCTCGGCGAGCACGTCGCCGCCCAGCGTGCCGAGGGCCGCACGGACGTGGACTGGGACCGGGCGCTGGCCGCCTACGAGGCGGTACGGCCCGAGCACTGCCGCCGGGTGGTCGGCACGGCAAGGGCGTGGGGCGCGTTGTGGCATCTGGAGGGCGTCCGGAGACTGCAGCGCAACGCCCTGCTGCGGGAGCGCGACGTCCATGACTACGCGTTCGTCGACTGGATCTTCGGGCCGACGGCCCTGACCCCCGAGGACGAGCCGGAGATGTTCCGCCCGATCCCCCTCGACTCCGCGCCGTTGTGAGGCGTCAGGTCGCCAGGCCCCGGCGGTAGGCGTAGACCACCGCCTGCACGCGGTCCCGCAGGCCGAGTTTGGCCAGGATGCGTGACACGTACGTCTTGACGGTCTCCTGGCTGATCACCAGCGTGGCGGCGATCTCGCTGTTGGACCGGCCGTCGGCGATGAGACGCAGCACCTCCAGCTCGCGCGGGGTCAGCGCGGTCTCCCCGGACGGCGGCCGGGCGGGACGGATGCGGGCCGCGTACCGGCCGACCAGCCGGCGCGTCACCTCGGGGGCCAGCAGCGCGGCGCCCGAGGCGACGGTGCGGATGCCGTGCAGGAGCTGCGCCGGCGGGGCATCCTTGAGCAGGAACCCGCTGGCCCCCGCGCGCAGCGCCTCGTAGACGTACTCGTCGAGGTTGAACGTGGTCACCACGAGCACCTTGACCGGGTCGTCGACCCCCGCGCCGGCCAGCAGCCGGGTGGCCTCGATGCCGCCGAGCACCGGCATGCGCACGTCCATGACGACGAGGTCGGGGCGCAGCCGGCGGGCGAGGTCCACGGCGGCGCGGCCGTCGCCGCACTCCCCCACGACCTCCAGGTCGGGCTGGGCGTCGATGATCGTCGCAAAGCCGGTGCGGATCAGCGCCTGGTCGTCGCAGACCAGGACCCGGATCGGCGCGCTCACGCCGGGCCGCCCGCGGGGACGCGAGCCCGCACCACGAAGGCGCCGCCCGCCTGCCGGCCGGCGCTGAACTCGCCGCCGAGGGCGTCCACCCGCTCGCGGAGCCCGGCCAGGCCCCGCCCGCTCCCGCCGGGAGCGGCGGCGCGGGAGCCGGTGCCGTGGGTGCTGACCACCACGCTGATCTCCTTCTCGCCGTAGCGCACCTGGACCGCGGTCGGGCTGCCGTGGGCGTGTTTCAGGGCGTTCGTCAGGGCCTCCTGGACGACCCTATAGGTGACGAACTCGGCGCTGCCCGCCGATTCCGCCCGGCTGCCCTCCTCGGCGAACTCCACCGGCTGCCCCGCCCGGCGGGTCCGCTCCACGAGGGTGTGCAGGTCGGCGGCGGACGGCAGGCCGTCGGGGTCGTGGTCGGCCTTGAGCAGGTCGAGCATGTGCCGCAGGTCGGCGATGGCCCGCCGGCCGGTGTCGGTGACGGCGTTCAGCGTCGCGTCGAGACGTTCGGGGACGGCGGTCAGGTAGCGGGCGGCCTCGGCCTGCACCACCATCGCCGTCACGTGATGCGTCACGACGTCGTGCAGCTCGCGGGCGATCCGGGTGCGTTCGGCGGCGCGGGTGGCCTCGGCGACGTGGCGGCGGCGTTCCTCCTCGGCGGCGCGGGCGGAACGCAGCCGGGCCCCGATGCCCCAGGTGAGGGCCAGCGCCAGGTAGAACACCACGTACCCCTCCACCCGTTCGTCCGCGCCGAGCCGGTCGAGCGCGAGGGCCAGCGGCACGTACGCCAGGGAGAGGAGGACCACGGCGGCGCGCCGGAACCGCTCCAGATGGGCGCCCGCGCTGATGAGCGCGACGGGCAGCACGTTGCTCGCGAACAGGTGGTAGCCCCGCAGCTGGTCGAGCACGAAGCCGGCCGACACCAGCGCGAGGCACACCGCCGGCCACCGCCGCCGGACGGCGAGCGGCAGGCACTCCAGGGCGATCGCCACCAGAGCGACCGCGTCCAAGGGCCGGGCGGGCAGGTCGCCCACCTGCGTGCCCTTGTCGTGCAGGCCCGGCAGGAGCGACGCGACGGCCACCAGCAGCCCGAACGGCGAGTCCCGGACCACGACGTCGCACCGCCGCCACGCCTCCGCGGTCCGCCCCAGATCGATCACCGGGCGAGCGTAGCGGGACCACGGTCGTGCGGGTGCCGAGAAGCCCCCTTTGTCCCCCGTGCGAGCTACCGGGGAATGTCCACCCTGCGGTGACGATCCCGGCACCGTCCGGTCCGTAGCGTTGCCGGGCGGCCGCGGCGTTCCGTCGGCCTTTCCCGTTCGCACCCCCGCCGTGCGCGTCGCCCTCGCGGCGGCGGCCGGCTCACTGGAGGACCTCATGCTCGCCAAGATCAGGACACCCGTCGCGGCCGCGCTGTGCTGCATCGGTCTCGGCGCGGGGGTGGCCGGCTGCGACGGCGACGCGATGGAGAAGTGGGACCCCTTCGCCGCCTCCACGCCGACGTCCGGGGCCGCGCCGATCTCCGGCACCGAGAAGATCACCGTGGCCGGCCGGTCGGTGAACGTGTCCTGCTCGGGCGAGCCGGTCGAGGGCGGGCCGGTCGTCGTCCTGATGCACGGCGGCGGCGACGGGCTGGACAAGATGGCGTCCCTGCAGAAGACGTTGAGCGGCAGGCACCGGGTCTGCTCCTACGACCGGCTCGGCGCGGGCGCGAGCGACCAGCCGGAGGGCCCGCAGGACCTGGCCGGCAGCGGCAGGATCCTGACCGGCGTGCTCGACCGCGTCGCCGGGAAGGCCCCGGTCGTCCTGGCCGGTCACTCGCTGGGCGGGCTGATCGCCGCCCGGTACGCCCCCGACCACCAGGACAGGATCAAGGGGCTGGTCCTGCTGGACGCCACCCCGCCCACCATGATGAACGACATCGAGAAGGCGATCCCCGAGTCCGCCAAGGGGCCGGCGGCCGAGCTGCGCGCGCAGAACCTGGCGATCTTCCAGGGGCAGAACCCGGAGAAGCTGGTCATCGCCGACGGCGCGGTCCGCTCCGCCGGTGACATCCCGGTCGAGGTCGTCAGGCACGGCAAGCCGTACCTGGAGGCCCTGCCCGAGTACGGGCCGCGCCTGGAGCGGGCGTGGGCGGCGGGCCAGCGCAAGTGGCTCGCGCTGTCCGGCCGCAGCAGGCTGAGCACGGCCGCCGACAGCGGCCACTACATCTACGTCGACCAGCCCGGCGTCGCCGTCCAGGCCGTCGAGCGTGTCACCGGGCAGGCGCAGGGCCGGTGATCCGGCCGATCGCGGGGATCTGGGCGAGCGGGCCGGGGATCACCCGGGTCGAGGGCACCACCCGGACGGTGGCCTACGGCATCCTGCGCGCGGACCGGGAGAGCGGCGAGGTCACGCCGGTGGCGTGGGCGGACGAACCCCGCCCCTGACGGGGGACGGTCGCGAGGAGACGTCTTGATCGCCGAACGAGCGGCGGTAGGCGGCGGGCGTGGTGTGCACCAGGGAGTGGAAACGTCTGCGGAGGTTGGCGGCCGAGGACAGGCCGACCCTGACCGCGATCGTCTCCACGAGGAGGTCGGTCTCCTCCAGCAGGGCCCGCGCCGCCGTGACGCGCTGCTGGAGCAGCCACCGGCCGGGGCTGACGCCGAGCTGCCCGGCGAACCTGCGGGCGAGGGTCCGCGGGGAGATTCCGGCCCGCGCGGCGAGGTCGTCGAGGGTGAGGGGCTCGTCCAGCCGTTCGGCGGCCCAGTCGAGGAGCGGCGCCAGCGTCTCCGGCCGGCGGTCGCCGGTGGGCGCGGTGCTGTACTGCAGCTGGCCGCCCTCGCGGTGCGGGGGCATGACCATGTGGCGGGCGATGTGCGCGGCGTAGGCCGCGCCGTGGTCGGCGCGGGCCAGGTGCAGGCACAGGTCGATGCCGGCGGCGGTGCCGGCGCTGGTGGCGAGGTCGCCCAGGTCGATGTACAGCGTGTCCGGTTCGACCTGTACGTCGGGAAAACGGTCCGCGAGCTCGGCGGCGAGCCGCCAGTGCGTGGTCGCCCTGCGCCGATCGAGCAGTCCGGTCTCGGCGAGCAGGAAGGTGCCCGAGCAGATCGTGACGATCCGGGCGCCTCGCCGGTGGGCCCGCCGGATCGCGTCGATCACGGCGGCCGGCGCCGGGTCGTCGCGGCGGTGCCATCCGGGGATCACCACCGTGTCGGCGGCCTCCAGCGCCGACAGGCCCGCGCCGACCGCCATGTCGTACCCGGCCAGGGTCGGCACGGCGCCCGGACGTTCGGCGCACACCTGGAACGAGTAGCGGGCGGGCAGACCCGGCCGGCGCACGCCGAAGACCTCCGCCGCGCACGCCAGCTCGAACGTGGACTGCGGCGGCAGGACCAGCGCCACCACTCGCTGAACAGTCATGGCAGAAAAATACCTGTAGACGTCAATCCAGACACTGGGCGGGGGGCGACGTCCGCCGCGACGATGGGGTCATGACGCAAGATGCGAACGACGTCCAGATCCTGCACGTTGACGAGGTCGAACCCGTCGAGGTCGTCCCCGGGATCGTCCGGCGGCGGCTGCCCGTCACCGACCGGGCCCGCGGCTGGATGTACGACTTCGCCCCGGGCACCGAATGGCCCGAGGTGGACGTGCACGACGGCGAGGAACGCTACTACGTGATCTCGGGCGAGTTCATCGACCGGGGACAGCGGCTCGGACCGGGCAGCTACGTCGTGTTCGCGCCGGGCAGCACGCATCGCCCGCGCACCGAGACGGGCGCGCGCATGCTGGGCATCAGCATCCTCACCCCGTAGGGGCGCCCCGCCGGCCGGGGACCGGCGGGCGGCGTCAGTCGCGCGGGCGGCGGACGCGGGGCACGGGCTGGCCGCGGCGGGCGGCCTCGGCCTCCAGGCGCTTCCTCAGCATCCTGCCCTGGCCGAGGAACGAGCGGCTGCGCTCGCGGCGGCTGCCGGCAAGGCTCCAGTCGTTGAGCGCCCGCTCGACCCGCACGCTCAGCCGGTCGCCCGCGCCGGTGGCCCGCCCGACCAGCACGACGTTCTCCTGCCACTCCATGGCCTGGCCGTGCCGGTGGAAGGTCAGGCACACCGGCCCGTCGGCCGCCTGGACGCCCGCGGGCAGCAGCAGGTCGAAGCCCGCCTCGGTCCGTACGGCCGAGCGGGTGCGCACGGCCAGCGGCATGCCGTCGGCCACCATGGTGACGACGGGCTCGCCCAGGTGGGCGGCGCGGCCGGCGAACGGCCGCCAGTCCGCCGGCGGGACCGACCGGCTCGGCAGCCGGGGGCCGGTGGGGGCGGGATCGGAGGCGGGCGCGGCGACGTCCGCAGGGCCCGTCCAGATCTCGGGCGTCCTGGACAGGTCGCCCTCGGGCCACCAGACGATCCGCTCGGGGGTGACCTCCACCCAGATGCGGGCGAAGTACCAGCCCAGCCGCTTCACCAGGAACCACGGCATCCCGGCGAACCCGGCGCCGGTCTTGGCCGGCGACTCGCGGACGTACCGGTCGGTGCCGGCCTGCAGGTCCGCGTCGCGCACGGTCGCCCGGCCCTGCACCAGGACGACGGGCGCCCGCTCCGGCCCGCCGCCCTCCGCGCCGGAGCACAGCAGCGCGACGCGCGGGTCCCGGCGGGCGCGCTCGGCCTTGTCCGGGTAGGTGAGCCCGGTGCTGACGTCGATCGTGCCGCCCGCGCCGGCGTACGGCGTGACGGGCCAGGTGACGGGGCGGCCGTCGCGGGTGAGCGAGGCGTACTCGCAGACCAGGGCGCGGCCGAAGACCTCGGCCGCCCGGCGCGGCGAGAAGGTCGGTGCGGATGCGGTCATCACGGCTCCAGGATCATGTCGGCGGGGGTGGTGCCGTACAGGCGGGTGAAACGCCGCCGGTAGGCCGGCCACCAGAACAGGCGGAACATCAGCCGGGCCACGACCGGCAGGTCCGCGTACGACGCCGCGAGCAGGCGGGCGTCGGCGCTGGAGGCGAGCCAGCCGAGGATGACGGGGACCCGGCGGCGGCCGAAGTCGTCCATCGCCCGGCGCCGGTCGGCCTCGACGTCGGCGGGGGTGAGGTGGGCGAGCATGAGCGGCACGGCGACCCGCTCCTCGTGGTCGAGGTGCTCGTTGACGAGGTCGTGCAGCCGCCGCAGCGTCGCCGCGCGCCCGGCCAGGGGCGTCCCGCGGTCGGCGGCGGCCTCGATCAGCGGGTCCAGCAGGCAGTGCTCGGACTCCAGCCCGGCCAGCGCGTCGGCCGCCTGCGGGGCGCGGCCGGTGAGCTTGGGCCACAGGGTGGCGTCCTCGTGCGAGTGGTGGGCGTGCAGCATGTCCAGCACGAGCGCGAGCTGCTCCTCGATCAGTTCCTCGTGCGCGTCGTCACGCGGGTCGCCGCACGCCTCGGCCAGGCGACCGAACTCGGCGCGGAAACCGGCGTGCATCATCAGGAAGCCGGTCAGGTGTTCTGGTGTGATCATCAGTCTGTTCCCTCACGTGTCGGGAACAGCGTGCGCGCCGCGCCTCTACGTGCACTTGGCGAGGGCTTGGCGGGCCCTTGTCAGCCAGTAGGCGGCGCCGGCCCGCTCCAGTTGGCGCACCGCCTCGGTCAGGTGGGCGCGGGCCCCCTCGCGGTCACCGAGCGCCAGCAGCGCCTCGCCCAGGTGGCCGTCGTACGCGCCGTCGACGGTGGTGCACGCGCCGTTCACGTGCAGCAGCCCGGCGAACGGACGGAACGCGTCGTAGACCTCCCGGACGACGTCCGCCTCGCCGAGCCGGATCGCCGCCTGCAGCCGGCACATGGCGGCCATCGCCCAGTGGTAGTCGCGCGGCGGCATGGGCGTCTCGCGCAGGATCCGCCGGGCGCGCTCGGGCTCGCCCAGCTCCGCCAGCGCGTATGCCAGGGCGTAGGCGGGCCCCGCCAGGCCGGTGTGCCGGGCCATCTCCCCGAGCCAGGCCGCCTCCTCGCCCAGGCGGTCCTCCTGGAGGATCGTCTCGGCCCGTCCGGCGAGCATGCTGAGCTCGAAGTAGGCCAGGTCGGCGAACGACAACATCGCCCTGACGGGCTCGAAGTGCCGGGCCGGGTCGGGGACGCCCTGGAACAGGTCGAGCCCCACGTGCGCCACCGCCGCCTGCAGCGCCAGCGTGGGACTGTGCAGGTCGCGCAGCAGCGTGCCGATCTCGGCCAGCAGGTCGCGGGCCTGCCGCACCCTGCCGTGCTCCACGTGGTGGGAGACGAGGTGGAGCTGTGCGATCACCCTGAGCTGGGGCGACAGGTCCGGCTCGGCCAGCAGGCGGCGGGCGGTCCCGGCGCGCTGCTCGACGAAGTCCTGTCCCTGCAGTGCGATGAGCCGCAGGTGCAGGACGCGCCGCAGCAGGGCGGGGTCGTCCAGGCGCTCGGCCGCCGCGACGGCCCGCGAGGAGACCGCGGCGACCTCGTCCTCGCGGCCGGTCTGGGCGAGCACGACGGACCGGACGGCCTGCGCCGTCGCCCAGGCCGGCGTGGACGGCGGCAGCTCGCGCGCGGCCCGGTCCGCCGCGTCGCGTACGGCGGCCACGTCGACGCCGTACCGGAAGGGCACCCAGATGCCGTGTCCCATCGCGATGTCGGCGGCTCTGACGGCCTTGTCCAGGTCGTCGCCGGCCATGGCGAGCGCCTGCTCGACCGCCTCGTAGCCCTCGTCGAACCGGCCGGCGGCGTAACGGCTCTCCGCCAGCCCGACGGCCAGCTCGAACCGCTCGGCCGCGCTCGCGCCGGCCGGCTCGGCGGCCGCCAGCGCCTCCTGCCAGGACACGGCCGCGTCGTCGGGCGCGTGCCGCCGCAGGGCCGCCCGCGCGGCGCGGGCCGCGTAGTCCATCGCCATGCGGGCGGGCTCCGCGCCCAGCTCCGCCGCCGCCAGCCAGTGCCGCGCGATCACCGCCGCGCGGTCGTCGCGGTCGTCCCGGTCGCCGTGCACGGCGGTGAGGGCGGCCGCCACCTGCTCGTGCACCCGCGCCCGCCACAGCCGCGACCGGCGCGACAACAACGCGTCGGTCACCAGGGCGTGCGCGAACTCGTAGCCGCCCAGCCGGTACGACGACTCCCGGACCAGCCCCGCGCCGAGCGCCGCGTCGAGCGGCGGCAGCAGGTCGCCGACCGTCCCGCCGGCGACCCGGGCCAGGACGACCGCCTCGAACTCGTCGCCCATCACGGCGGCCAGCTCCAGCACGCGGGCCGCCTCCTCCCCCAGGCCCGCCACCCGGTGCAGCACGACGTCCAGGACGCCCTGCGGCAGCCCGTCGCCCGCCCGGGCCAGCTCGGCGAGGAAGAACGGGTTCCCGGCGGTGCGCCGGCGCAGCTCCTCGGCCCCGTCCCCGCCCGGATCGCGGCCGGACATCTCCTTGACCAGCGTGCGCACCTCCTGGGTGGCGAGCCCGTCCAGCCCGAGCCGGCGCGCGCCGAGCCGGGACAGCGCCGAGAGCGTGGCGGTGAGCGCCGACGCCTCGTGCCGCCGGAAGGTCGCCACCAGCAGCAGGCCCGGCCGGGCGGTGGCGGCCACGTGGACCAGCAGCCGCAGCGTGGCGTCGTCGGCCGCGTGCAGGTCCTCCAGCACGACGACCGCCGGGCCGACCGCGGCCAGGAACGCGCCGACGGCCTCGAAGAAGCGCAGCCGCGCCCCCTGCGCGTCGGACGCCGGGACCGCCTCAGGACCGCCCGACAGGAACGTGCCGACCTCGCCGGGCAGGGCGGCCTGCGGGGCCGCGGCGGCGAGGTCGCGCAGGACGCGTTCCCAGGGCCACAGGGCGGGCGCGGTCTCGTGGTCGGGGCTCGCCCCCCAGCCGACCGGCACGCCCGCGGTCGCGCGGAACCGTCTCAGCAGGCTCGTCTTGCCGACGCCCGGCTCGCCGTCCACCAGCACGACCTGCCCGGCGGCGGACGCCGCCCCGGCCGCCTCGGTCAGGAACTCCAGCGCGCTCTCCCGGCCGACGAACAGCGGCGGGTCCGGCGCGGGATCGTCGGCCCTGGGCGCCGCCGTCCGCACCGGCATCCGCGGCGGGGACGACGGGGATGACGGCGTGGTGGCGGGGCGGTTCGCCGGTAACAGGGCGGCGTCCTGGCGGAGCACGGCGGTTTCGAGCTCCCGCAGCCGCGGCCCCGGGTCGATGCCCAGTTCCCCGGCGAGCACGTCCCGCACCCCGCGCAGGCATGCGAGGGCCGCCGCCTGCCGGCCCGCGCGGTAATGGGCCAGCACCAGCAGTTCCCAGGCGCGCTCCCGCAGCGGGTGCTCGCGGACGAACGGGTCCAGCCGCGCCACCACGTCCGTGTGGCGGCCCAGTTCCAGCAGGGCCGCGGCCAGCGCCTCCACCGCGTCCAGCCGGACCTGTTCCAGGCGGCCGATCTCCGGTTGCGCCCAGTCCTGCGCGCGCACGTCCGCGTACGGGTCGCCGCGCCACAGGCCGAGCGCCTCGGCGAGGGCGGCCGCCGCCTGCTCGTGCCGTCCCGCGGCCAGGTGGGCGGAGCCGGCCGACACCAGCGTCCCGAAGTCCGCCGTGTCGAGGCCGAGCCCGCCGGTCATCAGGCCGTAGCCGTCGGCGGCGCTGACCAGGACGGCCGGGGTCGCGCCCGGCCGCCGGTCGGGCTCCAGCCGCCGGCGCAGGTTGGAGACGTACACCTGCAGGCTTCCCTGGACGCTCGGCGGCGGGTCACCGGCCCACAGCCGGTCGGCCAGCAGGTCGGCGGGCAGCACGCGGCCGGCGTGCATCGCGAGCAGGGCGAGCAGGGCCCGCTGCTTGGGCGGCCCGACCGGTACGGCCTGCCCGGCCACGACGAGTTCCATGGGCCCGAGGACGTTCAGCCGCACGCGCCCATGGTAGGGGCCGCCTGTGAACCGGTCCAGACGCGACATTCACCGCACCGCTCGACCGGCCCGGCACGACTTGCCGAGCCCGGTCCGGCCACGACCGGGCCGGCTCAGGCCGGGGCGGGCCGGCCTCTGACGACCACCGGCTCAGGCCGGGGCGGGCCCGTCGAGCGCGGCGAGCTTGGCCGGATCGACGACGATGTGGATGCCGGTGATCCGGCCCCCGGCGACGGTGAAGGCGATGGCGGACAGCGGGGTGCCGTCGGCCCGCCAGGACAGGTGGCCAGGGAGCCCGTCCACCAGCACGGGCCGCTGCCGGGCGACCTCTCCGGAGAACATGCGGGCGCCGGCGGCGACCGCGGTGGCGCCCAGGGTGACGACCACGCCGCCGGGGGTGTCGACGGTCAGCTTCACGTCCGGGTCGAGGACCCGCAGCAGCGCCTCGAAGTCGCCGCCGAGCGCGGCGGCGCGGAAGGCGTCGACGGCCTCCCGGTGCTCGCGGCCGGGGTCCGCCGCCCGGTCCGTGGCCCGGACCTTGCGGCGGGCGCGGCTGGCGATCATCTTGGCGGCGTCGGCGGACCTGCCCAGGATGTGGCCGATCTCCTGGAACGGGACCCCGAACAGGTCGTGCAGGACGAACGCCAGCCGCTCGCTCGGGGTGAGCGAGTCGAGCACCACGAGGAGGGCGAGGCCGACCGAGTCGGCCAGCGCCGCCCGCTCGTCCGGCGTGGGCTCGTCGGCGGGCGTCACCAGCAGGTCCGCGAACTCCTGCCCGTACGCCGTCTCGGGGTGGGCCTGGCGGGATCTCAGCAGGTCCAGGCTGATGCGGCCGACCACGGTGGTCAGCCAGCCCGCCAGGTTGCCGATCGTCCGCACGTCCTGGCGGACCAGCCGCATCCAGGCCTCCTGGACCACGTCCTCGGCGTCGGCGTGCGAGCCCAGCACCCGGTAGGCGACGGCGCGCAGCCGATCGCGCTGGGCCTCGAACGCCTCGGCCACCGGGCCGGCCGGGTGCGCGGTCACGGCCTGCGCTGCTGGCGGAGCGAGATCCGGTTGCCGTCCGGATCCACCGCCTCGGCGCGGACGCCGAACGGAAAGTCCACGGGCTCGGGCTCCTCGAAGGTGACACCCCGCCTGCGCATGACCTCGAAGTCCTTCCGCAGGTCGTCGGATTCCAGGATCAGCGGGCCCGGCGCGCCTTCCCCGCCCGCGTCGCCCGGCTGTCCGGCGGCCCGCGCATGCGACCACAGCAGGATCTGCACCGGGCTGCCGGGCACGCCGACGGTGAGGAAACGGCCGTCGGGCCCCGGGACGTCGACGCGCTTCTCCAGGCCGAGCCCCGCGGTGTAGAACTCCAGGGCGCGGTCCTGGTCGGTGACGTAGACCGTCGTGTACATGATGGTGGTCAGCATTCTGCTCTCGATTCACTCGTGGGCCTGACGACCGTTCGTTCTCGGTCGTCATCCCCATGACGAGTGGCGGCGGGAAAAGGTAACACGGCCGGTCCGGCCCGGCGGATTCCCGGCTTTACGGAACATGAAAACTCGTTCACGATCACTGCGAGGGGGTGCAGGCTCGATCAGAAGGAGGCCCTATGCGGCCTGGCAGACGATCCTTGGGAGCGGTTGGCCTCACCCTCGGATTCCTCACACTGGCGTTGTTCCTCGCCGCGCTGGCGATCGGCCCGACCGGGAGGACGGCTCTGGCCTCCGTCCCGGCGGCGCACGACGTGGCGGACGCGGCCGTCCCCGCGGCTTACGACGCGGCCGACGCGGCGGCCGACGACGCGCCGCCGACCCGACCCGGCGGGCTGCGGCCGTGCCCGGTGCCGTTCGCCGCCAACCCGACCGGCTACGCGTCCATCTGCTGGTCAGCCTCCTCCGACGACACGGGCGTCGCCGGGTACGACCTGTACCGCCTGGACCCGGACGGCTTCGTCCTCGCCAGTAGCACGACCGGCACGGTCGGCGGCTTCTCCGGCGAGCTGAACCGCCTGTACACGATGTACGTCGTGGCCAGGGACCTGGCGGGGCAGCTCAGCCCGCCGTCCGCCCTGATCACGGTGCCGGCGACGCTCGGGATGACCCCGACCAGCTCGCCCACCCCGCTGCCGGGCGACCACGTGCCCCCGTCCAAGCCCACCGGGCTGCGCGACGCCTGCCTGCAGGACTACCCGGGCGTCACGTTCTGCTGGCAGCCGTCGAGCGACAACGTGGCGGTGACGGCGTACGACGTGTACCGGGAGACGGCGACGGCGTACCGCAGGGTCGGCACGGTCCTGCCGCCGAGCCTGAACTTCGCCGAACCCGGCCTGGTCGTCGGGCAGCGCTACACCTACGTCGTGGTCGCCAAGGACGCGGCCGGCAATCTCAGCGTGCCGTCGGACCCGTTGTCCGCGCTGGCCAGGGAGGGGCTGCCGTCGCCCACCCCGTCGTCGGGCGCGCCGTGCACGGTGACGTACCGGGCCACGACGGGAGGGCCGCGGCTGGACGCCGAGCTCGTCGTGCGCAACACCGGGACGGCCCCGGTCGACGGGTGGACGCTGACGGTCGACTACCCGGCGGCGGCCGCCGTGCGCCTCGTCTCGGGCTGGTCCGCGAACTGGACCCAGGCCGGTGCGGGGGTGGCCGGCGTGAACAAGCAGTGGAACAAGGTCATCGGGGTCGGCTCGCAGACCCACGTCGGGTTCACCGCCACGTACGGCGGCGGCGCGCCGCCCTCGCCGGTGAGCTTCGCGCTCAACGGGAAGACCTGCGCCACCGGCTGACGCCCCGGCTCGTAGCTGCTCGGCGGGGATGACCACGGCGGTCGCCAGGCCGCCCCGCCGAGCCCGACCAGCCCGACCGGCCCGGCCGGCCGGCCCGTCGCGAGCGCGAGCTGTCGGTGGCCGGTGGCCGGGGGCCGCCGCTTCAGGCGCGCAGGGCGTCGAGGAGGCGGGACAGCGCCGCCTGGGTGTCGGCCAGCTCGTCCGGGGCGGACTGCGCCAGCCACAGCGCGGCCTCGTTCATCGCCCCGGACAGCAGGCGGGCCAGGGGCGCGACCGGCTGGGCGGGGATGGCGCCGGCCGCGACGAGCGCGGCCAGCGCCTCGGTCAGGTGCCGGACGCTGGTGGCCTCGTCGATCGCCCGCCACTCGTTCCAGCCGAGCACGGCGGGGCCGTCGATCAGCATGATCCGCTGCACGTCGGGATCGGCGCCGGCCGCGACGAACGCCGCGCAGCCCGCCTTGAGCTGCGCCCACGGGTCGTGCTCGGCGTCGGCCGCCGCGGCCACCCGGTCGGCCACCTCACGCTGCACCTGTTCCAGCACGGCCCGGAAGAGGTCGGGCTTGCCGTCGAAGTGGTGGTAGAGGGCGCCTTTGGTGACGCCGGACTCGCCGACGATCTCCGCCAGCCCCACCCCGGCATAGCCCCGGGTCGCGAACAGACGCCTCGCCGTGGCGAGCAACGTGCGGCGGGTGCGTTCCTTCTGCTCCGTCCTGGTCACTGCGTCCCCTTTGACATACCGACGGTATCCCAAATAGTGTACGCCCACATACCGTTGGTACGTGAAACTGATGAGGAGGAGCGCATGGAGCTGAGCAGCGTGTATCCGGTGGTGTGCACGGCAGATCTCGACGCGTCGAAGGACTTCTACGTCCGGCTGTTCGGGTACGAGGTGACCTTCGAGGCCGACTGGTACGTGAGCCTGCGCCGCGGGCCGTACGAGCTGGCCCTGCTCGACCACCGCCACCCGACGCTGCCCGCCGCCTACCGCCGGCCGGTCGCGGGGCTGCTGATCAACTTCGAGGTCGCCGACGTCGACGCCGAGTGGGAGCGCCTGGTGGGGCGCGAGGGGCTGACCCCGGAGCTGGCGCTGCGCGACGAGGACTTCGGCCAGCGGCACTTCATCGTCGCCGACCCCAACGGCGTCCTGGTGGACGTGATCACGCCGATCCCGCCCTCGCAGGAGTACGCGTCCCAGTACGCGCCCGAGTGAGACCGGCGCTGGACCCGTCGTACGCGTACGTGAATCATGGAAGGGTGCGTACGGGTTTCGCCCATGAGGCGACGATCGTCATGGACGCGGACAGCGATGTGCGCGCCCCCGGCGCGGCGATCACCGTGGCGCTGTGCGGGCACTGGGAGCACGAGCCGCCCTGCCCGATCGCGGCGCACCACACGGCCGCCGACCGCCGGGGCGACGTCGTCCGGGTGCGGGTCCTGTTCGCGGGCGAGGCGGCAGCCGAGGCCGACGTACGGGCCCGCATCGACGCCGCGCTGGCGCGGGGCACGCTCGACGGCCCCGACGGGATCACCACCCGATGGCGGCTCGTGGACACCCGGCCCGGCCGCCCGCGCGCGGCGGAACTGCCGCACCTCGAACGTCTCCGGCACGGATGAAGCCCGCCGAATTACGGCGGTCACGGCTCGGCAGGCGTCCGGATCGGTCCGGACAAGTACGCTGACCGCTGTTTCCCGCGACAGTGAAGGAGCGCCGATGACCGCCGATCCGACGATGGCCAGGATCGGCCAAGGGGTGGACTTACATCACCACCAAGGCCGGCCCGAAGCCGCTCGCGATTTGTTCGCGCAGATCTGGGACGACATCGGCGGCGAGCAGGGCGAACCGCTGCACGTCTGCGTTCTCGCCCACTCGATGGCCGACGTGCAGGACGACGTGCGCCAGGAGCTGATGTGGGACCTGCGCGCGCTCGCCGCCGCCGACCGGGTCACCGACGAACAGGTGGCACAGGCCGGGGTGGCGATCCCGGTGGTGGCCCTGTACCCGTCGCTGCACCTGAACCTGGGCGAGTGCTACCGCAAGCTGGGCGATCTCGACCGCGCCCGTGACCACCTCGACCAGGCCCGAGCCGGGATCGGCGCTTTGGGCGACGACGGGTACGGGCGACTCGTCAGGGGCGGCCTGGACCGACTGGCCGGCCTGCTGAATTCCAACAATTCCCCTGTCCCCCCGACCACGAAACCCTGAACCGGTTTTCCCACCGCCATTTCGCCCGGACCGATTCCCAACGAATATCAGCCCCCCTTCACCGACCCCCTCGACAACAAAATCAACAATTTCTGATTCCGAACGACAAAGCCCCCCAATTATTTGAGCCCACGCCACACCTGAGCATCCAGCAGCCCCGGGGTCCGGGGGGCCGAGGGATCCGGAGGGCAGGAGACCCGGACGCAGGGGGCACAAGGGGCCGAGGGGCCCACGAGACCCGGGAGGGGAGGGGGGCACGAGGGCCGAGAGTCCGAGGGGTCCGGGGTCGGGGACCGAGGGGGCAGGGACCGAGGGGGCAGGGGATCTGAGGCCTCCCGACCCGGGAGTCCGCGACCCGGGAGTCCGGAGCCCGAGAGTCCGCGCCCCGGGAGTCCGGGGCCCGGCTTCCATGCCTCCAGACCGCCGGGCGGGCCGGAGTATGCGCGGCCTGGGCAGTCACCTCACCTCACCGCACCTCACCCAGCGCGCCACCCGACCGCGCCGTACCGCAACGTTCGCGCCGCCAGACCGAGTCGCCGGACCGAGCCACCCCGTCACCCCACCCGTCACCCCACCCAGCGCGCCGTCCCACCCCGCCGTACCGCCGGACCACACTGCCGCCAGACCACCCAGAGCAGGAGCAGCAGGCCCGGCTCGCGGAGGCCAATCGCGCCGCGGACCACGCCACCGGACCGGACCACCGCCGCGCCGCCCAACCGCACGCCCCGCCGCCTCCCTCTGCCGCGCCGTCCTTTCCTGCCACCTAACCGCGGGCCCGGCTGCCTCACCGCACCGCGCCGCCCGGCCACGCCGCCCGGCCACGCCACCCGACCGCGCCGTCCGGCCACGCCACCCCTTCCTGCCGTGCCACCGACACGCCGCCGCCCGGTCGCGCCGCTCGGCCGCAGGAGTCATCCGCCAGAGGGCCGACTTCGTCCGCTCCGGCCATCGGGCCGGTCGCGTTCGAGGCGCCATGGCCCCCTCGGACGCCCGCCGTCCTCATGACCTTGCTGAGGAGGGTCGGCGCACGATGCCCTCATCGACGCCACACCCGCCACAAACCCCCCGCGCGCGTACCGACGCAGGACGAAGACCGTCGGCGGCCCCGGAGCGCAGCCCCACACCCATGGAACGGGGGTTCTTCCGCCAGCCGGGATCACGAATTCGCCCACCGAAGATCAGCCACTACTGACAGTCACAGAAACCCTCGGAGTTTGACCGGAAAACCTTACGCGACGTCATTCACGCTGACGGCCAACTCCGCCCCCAGAAAGCCCTCGACAAAGCGATCATGCGGATTATGCTTCATCGCGCAATTTGTACATATTTGCCGCCAATCGCGGTGGGTTTTACGGGGAGACACCATGACCGACGACGTGAAAGGCCCGGGGGCCGGCACACGCGTTCACGAGGCCATATCCATCCAGACCAGGAAAAGCCCTGACAGCATCGCCGTCATAGCCGGCACCACCCGCCTCACCTACGCCGAGCTGGACCGCCGGGCCAACGGCGTCGCCCACACGCTGCTGAACCGCGGCGTCGGACGCGGCCACCACGTCGGCGTCTGCCTGGAACAGGGCGAATGGCTGCTGCCGGCGCTCCTGGGCGTGTGGAAGGCGGGCGCGGCCTACGTCCCGCTCGACCCCGCCTACCCTGCGGAGCGTTTACGGTTCATGGCCGCGAACGCCGAGGTCGCCGCCGTGCTCTCCACGACGGCACTCGCCGCGACGGCCACCCTCACCGGCGCGGAGGTCGTCCACATCGACGAGGTCGCGCCGCGCGAGGACGCGCCCGGCGTCGCGGGAGACGCCGCCGACGCCGCGTACGTGATCTACACCTCCGGCTCCACCGGGACCCCCAAGGGCGTGGTCGTGGAGCACCGCAACACCATGAACTTCCTGGCCTGGGGCGCGTCGGCGTACACCGCCGAGGAGCTGGGCGGCGTGCTGGCCAGCGCGTCGATCTGCTTCGACGCCTCGATCATGCTGCTGTTCGTCCCGCTCGTCGCCGGCGGCACGGTCATCATGGCGGAGAACCTGCTGGCGCTGCCGTCCCTGCCCGCCCGCGACGAGGTGACGACGATCTTCGGCGTCCCCTCCGCGCTGTCGGTGCTGCTGCGCGACCCACTGCCGGCCGGGGTGCGGACGGTGGTGTCGGGCGGCGAGCCGCTGACCGCCGCGCTGATCCGCCAGATCTACGCCAACCCGAACGTACGGCGCGTCCTCAACATGTACGGCCCGACGGAGTGCAGCACCGCCTGCACCTCCTTCGAGGCGGGACGCGACTTCGACGGCGAGCCGCCCCTCGGCGAGCCGCTGGCCGGCGCCGTGCTGTCGGTGCGCGACGCGCAGGGCCTGCCCGTCCAGGACGGCGAGCTGGGCGAGTTGTGGATCGGCGGCCCCGTGGTGGCCCGCGGATACCTGGGGCTGGACTCCCCCGCGTTCGGCTCCGGCCCGGACGGCGGCCGCGTCTACCGCAGCGGCGACCTGGTCCGCCGGGTGGACGGCGAGCTGCGCTACGCGGGCCGGGCCGACGACCAGGTCAAGATCCGCGGCATCCGGGTCGAGCTCGGCGAGGTGGAGGCCGTGCTGGGCGGCCACCCCGCGGTGCGGCGGGCCGTGGTGCTGGCGCAGACCGGCGACGACGGGGCCGCCCACCTGGTCGGCCACGTCGCCGCGACCGGGGTGAGCGAGCCCGAGCTGCGCGAGTGGCTGCGCGACCGGCTGCCCGGCCACCTGGTCCCGGCCCGGATCGGGATCAGCGAGAGCCTGCCGCTGGCCCCCACCGGCAAGGTCGACCGCGCGGCCCTGCCCATGCTCGGCTTCACGCGGCTGGTCGCCGCGCCGCCGGTCGCGCCGAGGACCGACGACGAGCGCCTGGTGGCCGACGTCATCGCCGGCGTGCTCGGCCTCGACGAAGTCGGCGTGCTGGACCGCTTCGCCGACCTGGGCGGCCACTCCCTGGCCGCGGTCAAGGTGGTGAACGAGCTGTCGCGCCGGCTGGGGCACACCGTGCCGCCGGCGGCGTTCCTGAGCGAGCCCACGGCGGCCGGGCTGGCGTCCCGGCTGCGCGCGACCGTCCAGGAGCCGGTGCGGCGGGACGGCGGCCGGAGCACGTACCCGCTGACCGGCATGCAGCGCGAGTTCTGGACCCTGCGGCAGCTCCATCCGGGCCGGCCGGTCACCACCGTGTCGGTCCGGCTGCGGGTGAGCGGCCTGCGGGACGCGGCGGCGCTGCGGGCGGCGCTCGACGCCGTCGTGGCCCGGCACGAGGTGCTGCGCAGCACCGTCGCCGTGGGCGAGGACGGCGTGCCGTACGCCGTGGCGCATCCGCCGGTCCCGGTGCCGCTCGTCGAGCACGGCCCCGGGGCAGACCCGGAGCGGGTGGCCAGGCGCGCGGGCGCGTACGTGTTCGACGTGGCGGACGAGGTGCCGCTGGTCCGGGCCGAGCTGTGCTGGACCGGCGAGGCGGCGGCCGAGCTCGTGGTCGTGACCGATCACCTCGCCTTCGACGGCGGCTCGGTCGGCATCCTGATGGACGAGCTGGCCGCCGGGCTGGCCGGGCGCCCGGTCACCGGGCCCGCCGTCCAGGTCGGCGACGTGGCCGTGCGCGAGCAGGAGGGGCATCCGGAGCTGCCGCGGCTGCGCGAGTTCTGGCGGCGGGAGCTGTCGGGCGCGCCGGTGACGCCTCCGGCGCCCGCCGACCTGACGGCGGCGCGGGTGACCAGGCCGCTGCCGGCGGAGTTCATGGCCGGCGTGTCCGCCCTGGCCAGGCAGTGCGGCGCCACCCCGTTCGCGGTCTACCTGGCCGGGCTCGCCCTGGCCGGCGCCGAACCGGACATGCTGATCGGCGCGGTCGCGGCGCGGCGCGCCGGCGCCGAGCTCGCCGGGGTCGTCGGCCCGCTGGTCGACACTGTGCCGGTACGGCTGCGGACCAGCGACGTCTCGACCTTCCGCGACCTGGTGCGCCAGGCCGCGGACGCCACCACACGGGCGCTGATCCACCAGGAGATCCCGCCCGCCGAGCTGCCCCGCACCGCTGTGCTGCTGGCCATGCAGCACAGCGAGGTCCCCGTACGCGTGGAAGGTCTGGAACTGCTCACCGAACTCGGTTCGGGAGCCGCCGGCCACGAGCTCAGCGTGCTGGTCAACCGCACCGCGTCCGGCGGCGAGCTGCACCTGGAGTACGCCACCGCGCTGCTCGGCCGGGACCGCGCCGAGACGTACGTGGACCGCCTGATCGCCCTGCTCCGGCACGCCATGACGGACCCCGGCCGCGAACTGGAGCTCGTCACCCCGGACGAGCGGGCCGCGCTGCTGGCGCTGGCCGCCGGGCCGGACCTGCCGCGACCGCTGCCGACCGTGCCGCGGTCGATCGCGGCCCACACCACCGGAACGGCCGTGGTCGGCCCCGACGGCACGTCACTGAGCTTCGCCGACCTCAACGACTGGGCCGACCGGGCGGCGGCGACGCTGCTGGAGCACGGCGTGGCGCCCGGGGACGTCGTCGGCGTCTGCCTGCCGCGCGACCACCTGATGCCCGCCGTCCTGTTGGCGGTGTGGCGGGCGGGCGCGGCCTACCTGCCGATGGATCCCGAGCACCCTGCCGAGCGGCTGCGGCTGCTGGCCGAGGACGCCGGGGCCCGCGTCGTGCTGGCCAGGGGCGGCCTGCCGGGGCTCGCCGTCCTGGACCTCGACCGGCTGGCGCTCGACGGCCGCGCCGAGCTGCCCGAGGTCCGGCCCGGCGACCTGGCGTACGTGATGTACACCTCCGGCTCGACCGGCACGCCCAAGGGCGTCGAGGTCACCCACGCGAACCTGGCCGCCCTGGTGGCGGGCACGGCGGCCGCACTGCGCCTGGGCCCGGACGACGTGCAGCCGGCCGTGGCGCCGCTGACGTTCGACGCCGCGGCCTCCGAGCTGTGGACGGTCCTGACCTGCGGCGGGACCAGCGTGGTGGTGGACCGGGCCACCGCCAGGGACGGTCACGCGCTGGCCGAGGCGGCCGCCAAGGCCACGGTGCTCGACCTGGTGCCCACGGCGTACCGGATGCTGATCGAGGCCGGCTGGACCGGCGACGCCGAGCTGCGCGCGGTCACCGGCGGCGAGGCGCTGGACCCGGGCCTGGCCGCGGAGATCCTGGCGCGGGCCGGCGAGCTGTGGAACGCCTACGGCCCCACCGAGGCCACCGTCACCTCGACCATGCACCGCGTGTCCGCCGCCGAGCCGGGCCCGGTGCCGATCGGCTCGCCGATGCCCGGCGAGCGGGCCTACGTCGTCGACCCGCGGCTGCGGCTGCTGCCGCCGGGCGCGGTGGGCGAGCTGCTGCTGGGCGGCGCGGGCGTGGCCCGGGGATACCGGAACCGTCCGGGCCTGTCCGGATTCGTGGAGGATCCTTTCGTCCCCGGCGGCAGGTGTTACCGGACCGGGGACCTCGCGCGCTGGCGGCCCGACGGGACGCTGGAGTTCCACGGCCGCCGCGACCACCAGGTGAAGGTCCGCGGCTACCGCATCGAGCTGGGCGAGGTCGAGGCCGTGCTGCACGAGGTGGCCCAGGGCGCGGTGACCGTGTCCGGCACCGGCGCCCAGGCCCACCTGGTCGGCTACGTCACGCCCGAGACGGCCGATCCGGCGGCGGTGGAGCGACATCTGCGCTCACGGCTGCCCGACCACATGGTGCCGCGGCGGTGGGTGGCGCTGGCCGCCCTGCCCGTCCTGACCAGCGGCAAGGTGGACCGGGACGCCCTGCCCGAGCCCGGCGACGGCCCGCGGGCCGAACGGGTCGCGCCCGGCACCGACGCCGAGATCATGGTCGCCTCGATCTGGTCGGCGGTGCTCGGCCGTCCGGCCGTCTGGGCCGACGACGACTTCTTCGCCCTGGGCGGCAGCTCCTTCGCCGCCACCCGCGTGGCCGGACGGCTCCGCGAGGTCCTGCAGCTCGCCGTGCCGGTGCGGCTGCTCTTCGACCGTCCGGTGCTCGGCGACTTCGCCGCCGGCGTGGAAGAGCTGCTGCTCGCCGACCTGACGGACGGGGTGGAGGCATGACCGAGGTGCAGCGGGACCGGGTCGCCGACCTGCTCCGTTCCCGGCTCGCGGCGGCGCGGGCCGCGGCCGAGACCCTTGCGGAAGCCGCTCCGGCGGGCATTCCGGCTCTGTCGGCCGCGGACATGCCGCTGTCGCCGCTCCAGGAGCGGCTGTGGTTCCTGGCCCAGCTGGAGCCGGACTCCCCCGCCTACAACGTGCCGCAGGCGCTGCGGCTGCGCGGGCCGGTGGACCTCGACGCCCTCACCGGCGCGCTGTCCGACGTGGGCGAGCGGCACTGGGTGCTGCGCGGCGTCATCGAGGGCCGGCGGGTGCGGCCGGCCGCCGGCGTGCCCGTCAGCGTGGTGGAGGTGACCCCCGAGTCGCTGGAGCGGGAGCTGCGGGCCGAGGCCTGGCGGCCCTTCCGGCTGGACGCCGAGCCGCCCATGCGGGCCACGGTGTTCCGGCTCGGCGCCGACGACCACGTGCTCGTGCTGGTCCTGCACCACATCGTGACCGACGCCTGGTCGGAGCAGGTGCTGCTGCGCGACCTGTCGGCACTGTACGCGGCCCGGCTCGGCGCCGGCCCCCGGCCGGAGCCCCCGGCCCTGCAGTACGCCGACGTCGCCGCCTGGGAGACCGGCCAGAACGCGCACGACACGGCCGGCGAGACCGATCTGGACTGGTGGACGCGGGAGCTGGCCGGGCTGGCCCCGGTGCTCGACCTGCCCACCGACCGGCCCCGTCCCGCCGTGCCGGCCTGGAGTGGGCGCACGGTCGGCTTCGAGGTGCACGGGGAGCTGGCGGCCAGGGTGCGGGCCACCGCCGGGACGACGCCGTTCATGGTCTTCCTGGCCGGATGGCAGGCGCTGCTGGGCCGGTTGGCCGGCAGCGACGACATCGCGGTGGGCGTCCCGCACGCCGGGCGTAACCATCCCGACACCGAGGGCGTGGTGGGCTGCTTCCTCAACACCCTGGTGCTGCGTACCGACGTCGGCGGCGACCCCACCGGACGCGAGCTGCTGGCCCGGGCCCGCACGACCGCGCTGGACGCCTTCGCCCACAGCCGCACGCCGTTCGAGCGGATCGTGGAGCGGTTGCAGCCCGAGCGGAACCTGTCGGTCACCCCGCTGTTCCAGGTGATGCTGAACGTCTACGACAGCCTCACGCCGATGAGCCTGCCCGGGGTCGAGGTCGTGGCCGAGCGGCTGACGTCGCCGACGGCCAAGTTCGACCTCAACCTGACGCTGGAGGATCGCGGGGACGGGTTCGACGGCGTGCTCGAATTCCGCACCGACCTGTTCGACGAGGCGACCGTCCGCAGGCTGGTGGACTGGTACCTCGCCCTGCTCGGCGGGATGTTGTCCGATCTGGACGCGCCGGTCGGGGCGGTGCCGCTGGAGCCGGTGACCGGGCCCGCCCTGACCGGCCCCGCGCCCATGGACGCGCCCGGCGAGGCCGTGCACCACCTGATCGAACGGTGGGTGGACACCACCCCCGACGCACCCGCCGTGGTCGGCGCGGATCTCAGCCTGTCCTATGCCGAGCTGGAGTCCTGCGCCAACCGCATCGCGCACTGGCTGATCGAGGCCGGGGTGCGCGCGGACGAGCCGGTCGGGGTGCTGCTGGAGTCCGGCGCCGCACTGGCATGCGCGCTGTTCGGCATCCAGAAGTCCGGCGGCGGATATCTGCCGATGGATCCCACCTATCCGGCGGCACGGATCGCGACCATGCTCGACGCCGCCGGAGTCCGGGCCGTGGTCACGGTGTCGGAGTTCACCGACCGCCTCGGCCCGGACGTGCGGGTCCTAGAACTGGACCGACTGCCTGACCTGGGCGCCGATCGGCCCTGTGTGGAGGTCCGGCCCGAGCACCTGCACCACGTCATCTTCACCTCCGGCTCCACCGGCACCCCCAAGGCCGTCGCCGCCGAGCACCGCAACGTCCTGAGCTACCTCACCGGGATGCTCCCCCGCATCGACGCCCCCGGCGGCTCGTTCGCCGTGGTGTCCACCCCCGCGGCCGACTTCGGCCTCACCTGCGTGTTCGGCGCGCTCACCACCGGCGGAACCGTCCACCTCCTGCCACGCGAGATCGCGATGGACCCCACCGCCTTCGCCGACTACCTGACCCACCACCACGTCGACGTCGTCAAATGCGTCCCCAGCCACCTCGAACTCCTGGCCTCCGGCGGCGACCTGACCGCCGTCCTCCCAGGCAAACTCCTGATCCTCGCCGGTGAAGCCTGCCCCTGGGACCTCGTCGAACGAGCCCAGAACGCCAAACCCGGCCTGCGCATCCAGAGCCACTACGGCCACAC
>NZ_JBEXYU010000037.1:0-94853 GCF_040631115.1 Nonomuraea sp. NPDC005692
CGGAAGTTAAGCTTCTCTGCGCCGATGGTACTGCACTCGGGAGGGTGTGGGAGAGTAGGTCACCGCCGGACAATCTTTCGAAGAGGCCCCACACGCGTTCGTGTGGGGCTTCTTCGCGTTCAAAGGCATGGCAACACGAACGAGGGCCACCCCCAGCAGCCGGGGTGGCCCTTTTGTGCGTTCGGGGACCAGTGGGTCAGACGCGCTGCCACAAGGCCGGGACGTTGGGTGGCTCCCAGCCGGTCAGTGACGTGTGCCCCTGCAGGCACCGGTACGTCGACCCGCCGTAGGTCACCTGGTCACCCGCCTGGTAGGTCACCCCAACCTTCCAGGTTCCGCCGCCCGGAGACGGGCTTGTCGTGGGCGTGGGAGTAGGCGTCTGTGTGGGTGGCACGCCCTGGACATTGAGCACGAAGTCGAACGTCGCTTCCTTTCCCGAGCCGACGGGGCGGACGTTCATGAGCAGTCTCGGGTCGTAGATGGTGTCGGTGTTGTTGCGCGGCTCACCCGGGAAGTAGAGCTGCGTGGTCAGGATCCCGCGACCCGGAGCCTGCGCCTTGACGTGGATGTGCCGGGTACGGCCGGGGTAGAGGCCGGGCACGATGGTGGTGAGCTTGAAGGCCCCCTGGGCGTTCGTGTACTGGTGCCCACGGAAGTTGTACGTGACGTTGTCGTAGTTGCCGTTGGTGTCGGCCTGCCAGAAGTCGAGCAGGACGTTCGCCAGCGGCTGACAGGACAGTCCGAACACGTATCCGCTCACCGTCAGCGGGGTTCCCGAGCCGGGGAGGGTCGAGCGCTGGGGGGAGTTGGGCTTGAAGTAGGGGCCCTCGGTCTGCGAGATCGTGAGATCGTCACCGTCGTCGCAGAACGGGGTGGGCTCAAGCTGCTGGCCGGTCCCAGCCATGGTGCGGGCCAGGGCCGGCACCTCGCCGATCAGGAACGGGACCGGTGTCGCTATGAGAGCCGCCTTGAACAGCGCTTTCCTGGTGATTCCGCGCTGCCTTTCCTCGCGAGTGTTCTCGCCTTCCACGATGGCCTCCTTGAAAGCGCCTGCTGGGGGGTAGAGCAGGCTGTTCTCCAAGGTGGCACCCTGCGGCGGAGGTGAGTACCCTCTAATTTTCTATACGATTCACGATATGTTTGCCCCGCGTCCAGACCGCTACGCGTGGTCAGTAGGGTTGAGGGGTGGATTATCGTGCGGTTGAACGTGCCATCCTCGAGCGGGGCGTCGAGTGGGATTTCGAGCCGACGCTCGACAGGATCGCTGCGCTCATGGATTTGCTCGGCTCGCCTCAGCGGGCGTACCCGGTCATACACATCGCCGGCACCAACGGCAAGACGACCACGGCGCGGCTGACAGAGGCGCTGCTCCGGGAGCGCAACCTGAGGGTGGGGCGGTTCACCAGCCCGCACCTGGTCACCGTGCGCGAGCGCATTACGGTCGACGGCGAGCCGCTGAGCGAGGAGCGTTTCGCCGAGGTCTACGAGGAGATCGCGCCCTACGTCGAGCTGGCCGACGCGCAGGGGCACCGGCGCATCCAGTTCTTCGAGCTGCTGACGGCCATGGCGTTCGCGGCGTTCGCCGACACGCCGGTCGACGTCGCGGTCATCGAGGCCGGCATGGGCGGGTCGTGGGACGCGACTAACGTCGCAGACGGCCTGGTGTCGGTCATCACGCCCATCTCCCTCGATCACATGGATCGTCTGGGTCCTGACATCCCGAGCATCGCCGGGGAGAAGGCCGGGATCATCAAGCCGGGCGCCACGACCGTGCTCGCTCAGCAGGAGCTGGCCGCGGCCGAGGTGCTCATGCGCCGCGCGGCCGAGGTCGGCGCGGTGGTGGCGCGCGAGGGGCTGGAGTTCGGCGTGCTCGGCCGGGAGCTGGCGATGGGCGGGCAGTTGCTCACGCTGCGCGGGCTCAAGGGCGTCTACGACGAGATCTACCTGCCGCTCCACGGCAGTTACCAGGCGAGCAACGCGGTGTGCGCGCTGGCCGCCGTCGAGGCGCTGACCGGTGGCGACGATCCGCTCGACGCCGACCTGGTGCGCCAGGCGTTCGCCCAGGCGGCCTCGCCCGGCCGGATGGAGGTCGTACGGCACACACCCACGGTGTTGATCGACGCGGCGCACAACCCCGGCGGGCTGGAGGCGAGCCTGGAGGCGCTGCACGAGGCCTTCGACTTCGCCAAGGTGATCGGCGTGGTCGCGGTCATGCGCGACAAGGACGTCGAGACCCTGCTGGAGCTGCTGGAGCCGATGCTCGACGAGATCGTGGTGACGCGTAACTCCTCGCCCAGGTCGTTGTCGGCGCAGGAGCTCGCCGCGCTGGCCGTGCCGCTGTTCGGCGAGGACCGCGTGCACGTCGTCGAACGGCTCGACGAGGCCATCGACAGGGGCATCGGCATCGCCGACGCTGAGGGCGAGTTCAGCGGGACCGGGGTGTTCATCACCGGTTCAGTGGTCACGGCCGGAGATGCCCGGCATCTGCTCAAGGCGGATGGTGTGAGATGAATTTCGAGGTCACACCGGGCATGCGCAGGCTCGGCGCGAGCGTGCTCGGCATGGAGGCCATCGTGGCCGGGCTCATCACGCCGGTGGCGATCACCGTGGGCGGCGTGGCCCCCGCGCTCGCCGTCACGGTGGGCATCGGGCTCGCGGTGTTGTGCGTGGTCGCCGCGGGCCTGCTCAAGCGGCCCTTCGGGTACGTCATGGGCAGCGTCATCCAGGTGCTGGCCATCGCCACGGGCTTCCTCGTGCCGACCATGTTCTTCCTCGGCGCGATCTTCGCGGCGCTGTGGATCACCGCGATTATCGTAGCTCGCCGTGTCGAGGGCGTGACTTCCCGCTAAAGTCGGCCTACATGGCCGTCCCCCCGATTCAACGGTCGCCGCATCCGGCTGGCCTCAGACATTCCTGGCTGCTCGACGTGGTGCTCGGGCTGCTCGTCCTCGTGGCGTTGCCGCTGGCGATCGTCGCGATACCCAACACGCTGTCCGTGGTCGCCGATCTGCTGCCGGGCGACTTCGACCAGATCGGACTGAGTCGTACGCACGGGCTGGCGCTGCCCGCCCTGATGCTGACGGTGCCGCTCGCGGCCGTCGCGTTGCGGCGGATGAAGGTGGCCCACGTGCTGGTCGCGGGGCTCGCGCTGGTGGCGGTGGCCGACGCGGCGGGCGGATACGCGGCCTCCGAGCTGGTCGTCGGGGTCGTACGCGTGCTGCGCGGCGTCGGCGGCGGCCTGATCGTGCCGGCCACGCTGGTGGCGGTCTGGGACCGTACGCCCGCGCTGCGCGGCCTGTGGGCCGGGGTGTTGTGCGTCAGCCTGCTGGAGGCTCAGGCGTTCGCGCTCTGGCCGCTGGTCGACGTGACGAGCTGGAAGGTCACGCTGCAGCCCTACCCGATGGCCACCGGGGTCGCGCTGGCGCTGGCGGCGGCGTACCTGGTGGTCTGGAGGTTCGCCGGGCGGCGGCCCGCGCCCGCGCCGGACGCCAGGGAGCGCAGCCGGCTACTGCTCGCGGCCGTGCCCGCGGCGGGCATCGCGGTCGTGGCGGTCAGCACGGCGAGCGCTGGGTGGGGCGTCGTCCCGGTGATCCTGCTGGCGGGGGTGGCGATCGCCGGCCTGCTGGCGCTCGGCTCGATCGGACGGGCGGAGGGCCGCACGCACGCGTACACGATGGTGGCCGTCGGGGTGGTGCTGCTGCCGAGCACGGCCCAGGTCACGCTGGTGGAGATGGGCGGCCTGGGCGGGCCGGGGCTGCGCGGGCTGTGGACGCCGTTCGGGGTGGCGGCGGTGCTCGCGGTCGTCGCCGGGGTGGGCGTGCGGCTGTTCGCCAAGGGCGTGGGGCGGCTCGCGGCGCCGCTCGGGCTGCTGGCGATGGTGGTCGGCCTGTGCTCGGTGCGGCTGGTCGTCCCGTCGGCGGACGGGCTGGTGCTGGCGGTGCCGTTCACGCTGCTCGCGGTGGGAGCCACCGTGGCGGTCACGGCCACGCTCGGCGAGGTCGGGATCGGGGCGGCGGCGTTCGGGTTGTCGCTGGGCGTCGCGGGCGTGCTGGCGGGCTACCTGCTGGGCACCGGCGTGCAGATGTGGATGCTGGAGGGGGTCGGGTCGCGCCAGGAGCTGGTCGACAGCTTCGTGGGCGCGTTGCACTGGTGGGCGTTGATCGGCGGGTTCCTGCTGGTGGGCGTGATCGTGCTGGCGGCGGCGATGGGGCGGCGGCCGTCCCGGGAGGAGGAGCCGTCGTCGGGCGGCGAGGCGGCGGAGGTCGCGGTCGCTGTCGGGGCCGGTCGCGAGCGCGGAGGCGCGGCGCAGGAGCCGGTCACGACGTGGGGCTCGGTCGTTCCCGAGGGTTCTCCCGCGCCGGAGGAGGACGAGCCTGCCGAGCCCGCGCCCGCGGTGCCGCCGCAGGCGCCATCGCCGGAGGACGGCGAGCGGTCCTGAAGTCCTCGCCCGCGCGCGTCATGCCTGTGGCGCCGAGGGTGTGGGCGCGGACGGTAAGCTGAGCGACGGCTATGGCGACGCGAGGGCCCGTGTCCCGCGGAGCGCCCTCGTGGTCAGGCCAGGCGCCCGTAGCCGCGACCCGAATCTGTTCAAAGGAGAACCACACGTGTCCGAGCGCACTCTTGTCCTGATCAAGCCCGACGGGGTGAAGCGTGGCCTCATCGGTGACGTGATCGCCCGCGTGGAGCGCAAGGGCCTCAAGGTCGTGGCGATGGACCTGCGCACCCTCGACGCCGACACCGCCAAGGCGCACTACGCCGAGCACGCCGAGAAGCCGTTCTTCGGCGAGCTGGTCGACTTCATCACCTCGGCGCCGCTCGTGGCCCTCGTCCTTGAGGGCCCGCGCGCCATCGAGGCCTTCCGCGCGCTGGCCGGCGCCACCGACCCGGTCAAGTCCGCCCCCGGCACCATCCGCGGCGACCACGCCCTGGAGATCGGCGAGAACGTCGTCCACGGTTCCGACTCGCCCGAGTCCGCAGCCAGGGAGATCAAGATCTTCTTCCCCGACCGCTTCTAGCAGTCAGCTTCACCCGCGCGCCCGCCGGCTTCACGCCGTGCGGGCGCGTCTTTTTGTCGGCGGTGAGTTGTAGCGTTCACCGAGTCTGGCAGGCGTCGGCGCAGTTGATCCGGTCGTGTGGGTGCAATTCGGGCAAAATCCAGGTTGAGGTAGGGGCTGGAGATTTTTGTGGAGCGCGAGGGCTCATTGCGCTCACTGGTGGGTACGTCACGTTACGATTCGAATTCGATCCGTAGTCATTCGCGAACGACGATACGGAGGGCTCCGTTCCCCATGGGCAGCAAGCTCGCGTTTCTCGGCCGTGACATGGCGGTCGATCTGGGCACCGCCAACACGTTGGTGTACGTGCGTGGCCGGGGCATCGTGCTCAATGAGCCGTCAGTCGTAGCGATCAACACCACCACAGGCAAGATCGTGGCGGTGGGCATCGAGGCAAAGCGAATGATCGGTCGTACGCCCGGCAACATCGTCGCCATCCGCCCGCTGAAGGACGGCGTGATCGCCGACTTCGACGTCACCGAACGGATGTTGCGCTACTTCATCCAACGAGTGCACAGACGACGCCATTTCGCCAAGCCGCGCATCATCATCGCCGTGCCGAGCGGCATCACCAGCGTCGAACAGCGCGCGGTGAAGGAAGCCGGATACCAGGCCGGCGCAAGGAAGGTCTACATCGTCGAGGAGCCGATGGCCGCCGCCATCGGGGCCGGGCTGCCGGTGCACGAGCCCACCGGGAACATGGTGGTCGACATCGGTGGCGGCACCACCGAGGTGGCCATCATCTCGATGGGCGGCGTGGTCACCAGCCAGTCGATCAGGATCGGCGGCGACGAGCTCGACCAGGCGGTGATCACGTTCGCCAAGAAGGAGTACTCGCTGATGCTCGGCGAGCGCACCGCCGAGGAGATCAAGATGGCGATCGGGTCGGCCTGCCCCAACGGCGAGGAGTCCCACGCCGAGGTGCGGGGACGCGACCTGGTCAGCGGGCTGCCCAAGACGATCATCGTGTCGAGCGAGGAGATTCGCAAGGCCACCGAGGAGCCGGTCAACGCGATCGTCGACGCGGTGAAGACCACCCTCGACAAGTGCCCGCCCGAGCTGTCGGGCGACATCATGGACCGCGGCATCGCCCTGACCGGCGGCGGTGCCCTGCTCAAGGGCCTCGACGAGCGGGTCAAGGCCGAGACCGGCATGCCCGTCCACCTGGTGGAGAACGCCCTCGACTCGGTGGCCATCGGCTCGGGCAAGTGCGCTGAGGAGTTCGAGGCCCTGCAGCAGGTGCTGGTTCCGGAGTCGCGGCACTGATGAGAGATTCGCGCCGGGCCCGGCTGATCCTGGGAGTGCTGCTGATGGCGGCGCTGGTCGTCCTGACCATCGACCATCGTGCGGGCGACAGCTCACCGCTGCGTCCGCTGCGCTCGGCGGGGTCCTGGGTGTTCGGCGCGGCCGAGCGGTTCGGTGGGGGCGTGGTGCGGCCCGTCGGCGGCTTCCTGCACGCTCTGGCCAGCGCGCCCAGCGCGCAGCGGCACATCGAGCAGCTGCAGGAGGAGAACGCCAGGCTACGGGCCGGGCTCTCCACCAGCACGCTCGACGCCACCCGCTCGGCGGAGCTGAAGAAGCTGCTCGGCCTCTCCGGCACCGGCGGCTACAAGGTGGTCACGGCCAACGTGGTGGCCAGGCGCGGGCAGCCGGGGTTCGAGGACAGCGTGCAGATCGACGTGGGCACCGGTGACGGGGTGCGTCCCGACATGACGGTGCTCAACGGTGACGGGTTGGTCGGCCGGGTCATCCACGCCTCGTCCGCCACCTCCACGGTGTTGCTGCTCAGCGACCCCGCCTCGGCCGCCGGGGGGCGGCTGGAGGGCGGCCAGGAGATCGGCGTGGTGCACGGGGTGGGCGAGAACGGGCGGCTCGTGCAGTTCAGGCTGCTCGACTCGACGGCGCCGATGGAGCGGGGCGGGCGCATCGTCAGCTTCGGCTCCAAGAACGGGCGGCCGTACGTGCCGGGGGTGCCGATCGGGGTGATCGAACGCGTGGAGTCGACGCCGGGGGAGCTGACCCGGATCGCCTACGCCAGGCCGTTCGCCGACCTGACGGCGCTCGACGTGGTCGGGGTGGTGGTCGAAGGGCCCAAGCGGGATCCGCGTGACGCGGTGCTGCCGGTCAAGGAGGGGGCGCGGTGATCGGCGACGGCACGGCCTCCGGCGAGGCCGCTGCTGGTGTGGTGATCGGGGGATGAGAAGCGTGCTGCTTTCGGCGGGGACGGAGGCGCGGTGATCGGGGCGATGGTCGTGGTGCTGGCGTTGCTGGCACAGGTCATGCTGGTCAACCGGCTGCCGTTGCCGGCGGGCGGCGCGCCTGACCTGGTGCTGCTGGCGGTGGTGGGCGTGGCGCTCGACCGCGGGCCGGTGGCGGGGGCGATGGCCGGGTTCTTCTCGGGGCTGCTGGTGGACCTGGTGCCGCCGACGGCGCATCTGATGGGCCAGTACGCGTTCGTGCTGGCCCTGGTCGGTTATGTGGCGGGGCGGGGCGCGGGCGGGCCGGCGACGACCGTCGTGCTGTGCGTGCTGATCGCGCCGCTGGTGGCCGTGGGTGTGGCCGGGCTGCTGTCCGATCCGCGGGTGTCGCTGGCGACGCTGACCCAGCAGGTGCCCGTCACCGTCCTCTACACGCTCATCGTGGCGCCGGTGGTGATCTGGCTGGCCACCCGGGGGAGACAGCCGAGGTTCTCGACATGATCCGCATGCGTACCAGGTTGCTGGTGTTGCACGTCCTGGTGGTGCTGCTGCTCGTCGTGCTGGCCGTACGGCTGTGGCAGGTACAGGTCGTGCGCGGCCAGGAGTTCGTGACCAGGGCGATGGAGACCAGGACGCGCACGGTGATCGTGCCCGCGGTGCGGGGGCAGATTCTCGACTCGTCGGGGCGTCCGCTGGTGCGCAACCGCACGGCGCTGGTCGTGTCCGTGGACCGGACGAAGCTGAACCGGATGCCGGGCGGGGGGATGAGCGTGCTGCGCAGGCTCTCCTCGGTGCTCGACCGGCCGGTCAAGGACCTGCGGCAGCGCATCACGCCCTGCGGGCCGGGGGTGGGCAGGCCGTGCTGGACGGGGTCGCCGTACCAGCCGGTTCCGCTGGACGAGAAGGTGGACACGCGCGAGGCGTTGCAGATCCTGGAGCGGCAGGAGGAGTTCCCGGGGGTGACCGCGGAGATCCACTCCGTCCGGCAGTACCCGGGCGGGCGGGCCGGGGCGCAGATGCTGGGTTACCTGCAGCCGGTGACCGAGGCGGAGCTGGAGAAGCGCGAGGGGCTCAAGGCCAGCTTCTCCGGTGTCGACCTGGCGGGGCGCGACGGCATCGAGTACGTCTACGACGACGCGCTGCGCGGCAAGTCGGGGCTGCGCAGGGTGCAGGTCGACCGGATGGGCAAGGCCCTCGGGGTCGAGGAGCAGGTGCCGCCGGTCGCCGGCGACCACCTGGTGACCAGCATCGACGCGCGGGTGCAGGCGGTGACGGAGAAGGCGCTCGCTCACGCGATGAAGAACGCGCCCGGGGCCGACGGCGGCGCCGCGGTGGTGCTCGACGCGCGTTCCGGGCGGGTGGTGTCGGTGGCCAGCGCGCCGGGGTACGACCCGGAGATCTGGGCCGGTGGCATCTCGGCCAAGGGGTACCAGTGGCTGTTGTCGGACAAGTCGGGTAAGCCGCTGGTGTCGCGGGCGATCAACGGACAGTTCGCGCCCGGTTCGACGTTCAAGGTGTCGTCGGTGTCGTCGATGTTGCGGGCCGGGTATCCGATCAACGGCACGTACGACTGCCCCGGGGCGTACATGGTGGGCGACCGGTCCTTCAGCAACTTCCGGGGCATCGGCCTCGGGCAGATGAACCTGCACACGGCGCTGGTCAAGTCGTGCGACACCATCTTCTACCGGGCGGCGTACGAGCAGTACCTGAAGGACGGCGGGCGTAACCCGAAGAAGCGCACGAAGGAGGTGTTCGCCAACACGGCCAGGGCCTTCGGCTTCGGCCGGCCGACCGGGGTCGACCTGCCGGGCGAGTCCTCCGGGCGCATCCCCGACCGGGCCTGGAAGAAGGACCTGTGGAACCGGACCAGCGCCACGAGCTGCGAGCGGTCGCGCAAGGGATATCCGGAGGAGAAGGACCGGGCGCGGGCCGACTTCCTCAAACGCCTGGCCCTGGAGAACTGCACCGAGGGCTTCCTGCTGCGGCCCGGTGACTCGGCCAACTTCGCGATCGGGCAGGGCGACGTCCTGGTGACGCCGATGCAGCTCGCGCGGGCGTACATGGCGCTGGTGAGCGACGGCAAGGTCCGCAGCCCGCGCATCGGGTGGGCGCAGGTGAGGCCCGACGGCAAGGTGGTCAAGACCATCGACGTGCCGGTGGTCGGCAAGCTGCCGATCAGCGACAAGGAACGCGCCTACATCAAGAACGCGCTGAGCCAGGTGCCCTCCGACGGCACCGCGGCGGGGGCGTTCACCGGCTTCCCGATGGACAAGGTGCGAATCGGCGGCAAGACCGGCACCGCGGAGGTGTGGGGCAAGAAGGACACCTCGTGGTTCGCGTCGTTCGCGCCCACCAACGATCCGCAGTTCGTGGTGGTCGTCATGGTGTCGCAGGGCGGCATGGGCGCCTCGACCGCGGCGCCGGCCGCACGTGAGATCTACGAGGGCATCTACGGCTTCAAGGGGCAGCCGGCCGCCGTGCCCGGCGGAAGACTTCCGACCAAGCTGCCGAAGTTCGCGCCCGACGGGACGGTGATCCACCAATGAACCGTGCCGCGGCCGCGCGGCGGCCCTCGCTCATCCAGCGGGCCATCGGCGAGCACTCGGTGGTTCGGCGCATGGACGGGCTGATGCTGGTCGCGGTGGCCGGGCTGTGCCTGATCGGCACCCTGCTGGTGTGGTCCTCGACCCGCACGTGGGCGCCCGGCGCCACCGGGCTGGTCAAGAAACACCTGCTCAACGAGGTCATCGGCGTGACCCTGTGCGCCGTGGTGGCGATGGTCGACCACCGGGCGATGCGGGCGTACGCGCCGCTGGTGTTCCTGGTGTCGCTGGTGGGGCTGGCGCTGGTGATCACACCGCTGGGCGCGACGATCAACGGGTCGCACTCGTGGATCCTGCTCGGCGGCGGGTTCGCGGTGCAGCCGTCGGAGTTCGCCAAGGTCGGGCTGCTGCTGATCATCGCGATGCTGCTGGCCCAGCCCGCCGAGGGCAGCGACCGGCCGCGCGGCCTGGACATCACGCTGGCCCTGATCGCGGCGGGCATCACGATGGGGCTGGTGATGCTGCAGCCCGACCTCGGCACGGCGCTCGTGCTCGCCGTGATCACGGCCGCGGGGCTGGTGATCGGGGGCGTGCGCAAGCGGTGGATCGTGGGGCTGGTGCTCGTGGCGGCGGCCGGGGTGTTCTGCGTGTTCTGGTTCAACCTGCTGGAGCCGTACCAGGTGGCGCGGTTCACCGCGTTCGTCGATCCGAAGGTGGATCCGCGCGGGGTGGGCTACAACAGCACGCAGTCGCTGATCGCGATCGGCTCCGGGCAACTGCTGGGCAAGGGGCTCTTCGGCGGCGGGCAGACGACCGGCCGGTTCGTGCCCGAGCAGCACACCGACTTCATCTTCACGGTGGCGGGGGAGGAGTTCGGGTTCATCGGGTCGGTCACCGTGGTGCTGCTGCTCGGCGTGGTGCTGCTGCGCGGGCTGAAGGTCGCCAGGCACTGCGACGACCGGTTCGGCACGCTGGTCGCGGGCATGATCGTGTGCTGGTTCGCGTTCCAGACGTTCATCAATGTCGGGATGACGATCGGGATCATGCCGATCACCGGTCTGCCGCTGCCTTTCGTGTCCTACGGCGGCACCGCCACGTTCGCGAACCTCATGGCGGTAGGGCTGCTCCTGGCCATCAGAGTGCGGCGGCAGTCGTTCGACTGAGCGCGTTGCGGGGGCCGTCCGCCGGTGGGCCGGATTTGTCACCGTCCGCGCGCCGCTACCCTGGACGGTATGCCTGTCGAGTCGATATTCCACCGCCTGGAAGCGCTGCTGCCCAAGGTGCAGAAGCCCATCCAGTACGTCGGGGGTGAGCTCAACTCGACCGTCAAGGACTGGGACTCCGCCGACGTGCGGTGGGCGCTGATGTACCCGGACGCCTATGAGGTCGGGCTGCCCAACCAGGGCGTGGCGATCCTCTACGAGATCCTCAACGAGCTGCCCCGCACCCTGGCCGAGCGCACCTACGCGGTCTGGCCCGACCTGGAGGCCCTCATGCGGGCCGAGGGCGTGCCGCAGTTCACCGTCGACGCCCACCGGCCGGTGCGCGCCTTCGACGTGCTCGGCCTGTCGTTCTCGACGGAGCTGGGCTACACCAACATGCTGACCGCGCTCGATCTCGCCGGGATCCCGCTCAACGCGGTCGACCGGGGTGAGGACGACCCGATCGTGCTCGCCGGCGGTCACGCGGCCTTCAACCCCGAGCCGATCGCCGACTTCCTCGACGCGGCCGTGCTCGGCGACGGCGAGCAGATCTCGATCGCCATCTCCGAGGTCATCCGTGAGTGGAAGGCCGAAGGGCGTCCCGGCGGGCGCGACGAGCTGCTGATGCGGCTCGCCGAGTCCGGCGGCGTCTACGTGCCTAAGTTCTACGACGTCGACTACCACCCCGACGGGCGCATCAAGCGTGTCGCGCCCAACAGGTCCGACGTGCCGTGGCGGGTGCACAAGCACACCGTGATGGATCTCGACGAGTGGCCCTATCCGAAGAAGCCGCTGGTGCCGCTGGCCGAGACGGTGCACGAGCGGTTCAGCGTGGAGATCTTCCGCGGCTGCACGCGCGGCTGCCGCTTCTGCCAGGCGGGCATGATCACCCGTCCGGTGCGGGAGCGTTCGATCACCACGATCGGCGCCATGGTCGAGAACGGCATCAAGGAGTCCGGCTTCAACGAGGTCGGCCTGCTGTCGTTGTCCTCGGCCGACCACTCCGAGATCGGTGAGGTCGCCAAGGGCCTGGCCGACCGCTACGACGGCACCAACACCTCGCTGTCCCTGCCCTCGACCAGGGTCGACGCGTTCAACATCGACCTGGCCAACGAGTTCTCCAGGAACGGCAGGCGCTCGGGTCTCACGTTCGCCCCCGAGGGCGGCTCCGAGCGCATGCGCAAGGTGATCAACAAGATGGTCACCGAGGAAGACCTCATCCGCACGGTCACCACCGCCTACTCGCAGGGCTGGCGGCAGGTGAAGCTCTACTTCATGTGCGGCCTGCCCACCGAGCAGGACGAAGACGTGCTCGGCATCGCCGACCTGGCCAAGAAGGTCATCCAGGCGGGCCGTGAGGCGACCGGCAGCCGCGACATCCGCTGCACCGTCTCCATCGGCGGGTTCGTGCCCAAGCCGCACACCCCGTTCCAGTGGGCCGGGCAGGCCGACCACGAGACCGTCGACCGGCGGCTCAAGGCGCTGCGCGACTCGCTGCGCGGCGACAAGCAGTACGGCCGGGCCATCGGCTTCCGCTACCACGACGGCAAACCGTCCATCGTGGAGGGCCTGCTCTCGCGTGGCGACCGCAGGGTCGGCGCGGTGATCAGGGCCGTCTGGGAGGCCGGCGGCAGGTTCGACGGGTGGAGCGAGCACTTCTCCTACGACAGATGGATGCAGGCCGCCGAGAAGGCGGGCGTCGACGTCGACTGGTACACCACACGTGAGCGGGCCGAGAACGAGGTCCTTCCGTGGGACCACCTCGACGCCGGGCTCGACCGCGAATGGCTCTGGCAGGACTGGCAGGAGGCCGTGTCCGGCGGCGAGGTCGAAGACTGCCGCTGGACCCCGTGCTACGACTGCGGGGTCTGCCCGACCATGGGCACCGAAATCCAGATAGGCCCGACAGGGCGCAAGCTCCTTCCTCTCACAGTGGTCTAGCGCGCTTCACAATGGTCTGGCGCGCTCAGTGGGCGAGCCGTGTCACGGCGTACACGTACACGCCTTGCGGCGGCTTATCCTGGGAGAAGGAACTCTTACAAGGGAAGGACGCAAAGCTCTGAAACCTGTTCCCGACGGGCCTCCGCCCGCGCCTACGGTGCAACGCCTACGTGTGCGTTACGCCAAGCGCGGACGTCTGCGCTTCACCAGTCACCGCGACATCTCGCGGGCCGTCGAGAGGGCGGTCCGCCGTGCCGGCATTCCGGTGGCCTTCAGCGCGGGCTTCTCGCCCCATCCGAAGATCTCCTACGCGGGCGCAGCGCCGACCGGCGTCGCCAGCGAGGCCGAATACCTCGAGATCGGTGTCACCACGCTGTGCGACCCCGAGCAGGTCAAGTCCAGCCTGGACGCGTCACTGCCGCCCGGTCTCGACGTGCTCGACGTCGTACAGGCGGGCCCGGGGGGGCTGGCCGACCGCCTGGAGGTCTCCGACTGGGAGGTACGCCTGCCCGGGGCCGATCGCGAGCTCGCCGAGACGGCGGTGCAGAAGTTCCTCGCGGCGGGCACGGTGGAGGTCGAGCGCCTCACCAAGAAGGGCCCCCGGCGCTTCGACGCGCGGGAGGCCGTCCTGGGGCTCGTGGTGTCCGAGGGAACAGACAGAACCGCAGCTCAGGTGCCAGGACAGACGTGTGTCATACTGCGCATGGTTGTTCGGCACATGACGCCTGCCGTTCGACCCGATGATGTGCTCACAGGGCTGCGCCTTGTGGCCGACTTCGCGCCGCCGGTTCCCCCCGAGGTGACCAGGCTGGCGCAGGGGCCGCTCGACGCCGGCACCGGTGCGCTTGCCGACCCGCTCGGCCTTGACCGCGACACCACGCGCGGCGGCGAGGCGGGACCGGCGGGTGAGCACGTCGTCGGCTAAGGAGGTGCCCTGCGCGAGCGGGGTGCCACCGCTGACAGGACTTGGCGCCCGCGCCTCCTTTCCGGAGGCGGGGGCGGACAACGAGACACGAGGGCTCCTGCGCGGCGCGGCGACGCGCCCGGGAGCTGACGGGAGAGCGCCCGCATGCTCGACAACGAGCCCAACGCCGGGGCCACTGGCCCTGACGGGGAGACAACTGAACAGCCCAAGGTGACCAGGCGCCGCCGCTCCGCGAGCCGCCCGGCGGGTCCTCCGCCGGAGCTGCCGGAGGAGCCGGCCGCCACCGCCCCGATCACCGTCGCGGCCGCCCAGGCCGCGCCGTCGGTTGCCGACGTGCAACCGGTGCAGACCAATGCCGTGCAGCGCGCTGCCGGAGAGCCCGCGCCCGACGCCGGGCGCGGCCGGAGAACCCGGGCCCGCGCGGCGGCGCCCGCGGCCGAAACGCCGGCAGGCCCGGCCGGAGCCGCCGAGGGCGGCCCGGAGGGCGTTCAGGCACAGCCCGGCGCGCCCGAGAGCGCCGTGGCTGGAGCCGGTGCGCCGCAGGGCGCCTCCGCTGTGGCCGGCGCGCCTGAAGGTGCGGCGGCCGGTGCGTACGAAGGTGCCGCGGCCGGGGCCGGTGCGCCTGGGGCTGTCGTGCCCGAGGGGCCGGCGCCGCAGCAGGCCGAGAGCCCTGCCGCCTCGCAGGCCGGCACGTCGGCAGAGCCCGTCGTGGAGCCCGTCGTGGAGCCCGTCGTGGCGCCGGTCGTCGAGCAGCGCGAGGCCGCCGAGCGGGTGGCCGGTGCGGCAGAGCCGGTCGTGGCGCCCGTGGTGCAGACTCCGGGCGCGCCGGAGGCCGAGAGCCCCGCGCACGCGGGTGGCCCGGCCGGTGCCGGCGAGGTGGCCAGTATGGTCGAGGCCGCTGTGGCCGACGCCGTGGTGGAAGCCGCCGACGTTCCCGAGGAGAAGCCCAAGAGGGCCACGCGCACGCGGTCCACCGCGACCACGACGCGCCGCCGTACGACGAAGAAGGCCGAGCCGGAGATCGCGGGAGCGCTCCCGGAGGAGGAGGCCGAGGCACCGAAGCGGCGGCGTACCCGGAAGAAGGCCGAAGAGGTCGTCGTCGAGGCGCCGGCCGGCGCCGACGTCGAGGTCGTCGCGACGCCCTCCGACGTGGAGGTGGCCGTCACCGTGCCCGAGGCCGCCGAGGCGGCCGACGAGGACATCCTGGAGATCCTGCCCGAGGACGAGCCGCTCGACGACGAGCCCGCCGGCGAGGACCTCGACGAGGACGTCGACCGCCCGAGCCTGCTCGCCGACCCCTTCGGGCTGAGCGCGCGCCGGCACGACGAGCCGGGCACGGCGTTCCAGCGTCCGGCGGCCATCTTCGCGCCGCTGTTCCAGGCCCCCGACCCCAGCCAGGGCAAGCCCGCCGTGATCCGGCGGCCCGAGCCGGAGCCCGAGCCCGAGGAGATCGAGGAGCTGGTCGACGAGACCGTCGTCGAGGACGAGGGCGACGTCGACACCTCCGACGAGCAGGAGGAGGAGGGCGGCGGCCGTCGTCGCCGTCGCCGGCGCGGCGGCAGGGGCCGCGGCAAGTCGCGCGAGCGTGACGAGGCCGAGGACGGCGAGGAAGGCGACGAGGAGGAAGGCGAGGACCAGGGCGAGGAGGCCCAGGAGGAAGAGGCCGCCGGCTCGCGCCGTCGTCGCCGTCGCCGTCGCCGCGGCACCGAGGAGACGCTGGAGCCCTCCAGCGACGACCCGCCGAACACGGTGGTGCGCATCCGCGCGCCGCGCTCCGGCCGTGCCGCCTCCCTGGAGACCGCCACCGACGGCGTGCAGAGCGTGCGCGGCTCGACCCGCCTGGAGGCCAAGAAGCAGCGCCGCCGCGAGGGGCGCGAGCTCGGCCGCAGGCGTCCGCCGATCATCACGGAGTCGGAGTTCCTGGCCCGCCGCGAGTCCGTCGACCGCATGATGGTGGTGCGCCGCCAGGGCGACCGTACGCAGATCGCGGTCCTGGAGGACGGCGTGCTCGTCGAGCACTACGTCAACCGCGAGGCCAGCCAGTCCTACGTCGGCAACGTCTACCTGGGCAAGGTCCAGAACGTGCTGCCGTCGATGGAGGCCGCGTTCGTGGACATCGGCAAGGGGCGCAACGCCGTCCTGTACGCCGGTGAGGTGAACTTCGACACCGCCGGGCTGGAAGGCCAGCCCAAGCGCATCGAGGCGGCGCTGAAGTCCGGCCAGTCGGTGCTGGTGCAGGTCACCAAGGACCCGATCGGCCACAAGGGCGCCCGGCTCACCTCGCAGATCAGCCTGCCCGGCCGTTACCTGGTGTACGTGCCGGACGGGTCGATGACCGGCATCAGCCGCAAGCTGCCCGACAAGGAGCGCACCCGGCTCAAGAGCATCCTGAAGAAGGTCATGCCGGAGAACGCCGGTGTGATCGTCCGCACCGCGGCCGAGGGCGCCTCCGAGGACGAGCTGGCCCGCGACGTGGCCCGGCTGTCGGCCCAGTGGGAGAACATCCAGAAGAAGGCCAAGTCGGCCAGCCCGCCCGAGCTGCTGTCGGCCGAGCCCGACCTGACGATCCGGGTCGTGCGCGACGTGTTCAACGAGGACTTCACCTCGCTGGTCGTGCAGGGCGACGACGCCTGGGACACCGTCGACGACTACGTCAAGTACGTCGCGCCGCACCTGGCCGAGCGCCTGTCGCGCTGGGACACCGGGCAGGGCGACGTGTTCGAGTCGTACCGGATCGACGAGCAGCTGGGCAAGGCGCTGGAGCGCAAGGTGTGGCTGCCGAGCGGCGGCTCGCTGGTGATCGACCGTACCGAGGCGATGACCGTCGTCGACGTCAACACCGGCAAGTTCACCGGCCAGGGCGGCAACCTCGAGGAGACCGTCACCAGGAACAACCTGGAGGCGGCCGAGGAGATCGTGCGCCAGCTGCGGCTGCGGGACATCGGCGGCATCATCGTGATCGACTTCATCGACATGGTGCTGGAGTCCAACCGCGACCTGGTGCTGCGGCGGCTGCTGGAGTGCCTGGCGCGCGACAGGACCAAGCACCAGGTCGCCGAGGTGACCTCCCTGGGCCTGGTGCAGATGACGCGTAAGCGGGTCGGTCAGGGGCTGCTGGAGGCGTTCTCGACGGCCTGCGAGTGCTGCAACGGGCGTGGGCTGATCGTCTCGACCGAGCCGGTCGAGGCCAAGCCGGAGCCGCGCGGCACGCAGGGCAAGATGGCGGTCGAGAAGGCGGTCTCGGACAAGGTTTCCGCGGCCAAGGACTCCGCCAGCCGTGATACCGTGACCGGTGCGCTTGATGACGTCCCGGCTGAGGACGACCAGGCCAGCCAGACTTCCGGCAGAGGGCGGCGACGCTCCCGCCGAGCCAAGTCAGCCGAGTAGCCTCGGCAGGCTTCCGACGATCCGTCCGGTTCGCCTAGGGCACCGTTAAGCGGTACCCTGGTGAATCGGTGCGTCAGGTGACGTGCCCTGTTGGCGCGCTTACTCGGTTCGTCGGTTTGAGACAGGCCGAATGATAGGCGCAGCATTCGGCGGCCGCCTCGATGCGGGGCGGCTAAGGGCAACAGCGAGTCAGTAGAAGGGTTCCGCGGTGTACGCGATCGTTCGTTGCGGCGGCAGGCAGCAGAAGGTCTCCGTCGGTGACGTCCTCGAGGTGGACAAGGTCGCCGGCGAGGTCGGCTCTTCGGTTACGCTGCCGACGGTGCTCGTCGTCAACGACGGCGATGTGACCACCGAGGCGGGCAAGTTCACGGTCAGCGCCGAGATCCTCGGTGAGACCAAGGGCCCGAAGATCCGCATTCTCAAGTACAAGAACAAGACCGGTTACAAGAAGCGCCAGGGTCACCGTCAGCGGTACACCCAGGTGAAGATCACCGGTATCGACCAGGCCTGATCGGGAGTTTGAGAGATGGCACACAAGAAGGGCGCGTCGTCCACCCGGAACGGCCGTGACTCCAATGCTCAGCGCCTGGGCGTCAAGCGCTTCGGCGGCCAGCTGGTGAACGCGGGCGAGATCATCGTTCGCCAGCGCGGCACCCACTTCCACCCCGGCGACAACGTCGGCCGCGGTGGCGATGACACGCTGTTCGCGCTGGCCGCTGGCCACGTGCAGTTCGGCGTCAAGCGCGGTCGTCGCGCCGTCAGCATCGTTCCCGTCGCGGAGTAATCAGCTTCGCTTCGGTGTTGCTTCAAGGGGTGGATCGCCTGTCGATCCACCCCTTAGGCGTTTTCTGGGGGCCCTGCGGGGGCGCCATGTTGTGAATGATCTTGTATGCCCTGGTGGGCTGATGGAGGAGAGCTGGATGCCGGACTTCGTGGACCAGGTGGTCCTGCACGTCAAGGCCGGTGACGGAGGGAACGGGTGCGCCTCCATCCACCGGGAGAAGTTCAAGCCGCTCGGCGGCCCCGACGGGGGGAACGGCGGTCGTGGCGGCGACGTGATCCTTGAGGTCGATCCCAACACCGCGACCTTGCTGGAATATCACCGCCGTCCCCATCGCAAGGCCGACAACGGCAAGCAGGGGCAGGGCTCCAACCGTGACGGCGCCAACGGCGACGACGTGCTCCTCGCCGTCCCGAACGGGACCGTGGTGAAGGACGCCAACACGGGTGAGGTGCTGGTCGACCTCGTGGGGGCCGGCACCCGGTACGTCATCGCGCAGGGCGGCCACGGCGGGCTGGGGAACGCCGCGCTGGCCACGGCCCGGCGGAAGGCGCCCGGGTTCGCGCTGCTGGGGGAGCCCGGTGACGGGCTCGACGTCATGCTGGAGCTCAAGAGCGTCGCGGACGTGGCGCTGGTCGGGTTCCCCAGCGCCGGCAAGTCGTCGTTGATCGCGGCGCTGAGCGCGGCCAAGCCGAAGATCGCGGACTATCCGTTCACCACCCTCATCCCCAACCTGGGGGTCGTGACGGCCGGCGAGAACGTGTTCACGGTCGCCGACGTGCCCGGGTTGATCCCGGGGGCCTCGCAGGGCAAGGGGCTCGGGCACGAGTTCCTCCGTCATGTCGAGCGCTGTGACATGCTCGTGCACGTCATCGACTGCGCGACCATGGAGCCGGGGCGCGACCCCCTCACCGACTACGAGGTGATCGAGGCCGAGCTGCAGGCGTACGGGAAGCTCGAGGACCGGCCGCGGATGATCGTGCTGAACAAGGCCGACGTGCCTGACGCGCGGGAGCTGGCCGACCTGGTCAGGGCCGAGTTCGAGGAGCGGGGGCTGCAGGTCTTCGTCATCTCGGCGGCCACGCACGACGGGTTGCGGGAGCTCACGTACGCGATGGGCGAGTGGGTGGCGGCGGCCAGGGCCAACAGGCCGGTCGAGGAGCCGACCCGACTGGTGATCAGGCCCAAGCAGCTCGGCGACGCCGGGTTCAAGGTGCGCCGGGTCAACGAGAACCTGTTCCAGGTCACTGGCGAGAAGCCGGAGCGGTGGATCCGGCAGACCGACTTCAGCAACGACGAGGCCGTCGGATACCTGGCCGACCGGCTCGAACGGCTCGGCGTGGAGACGGAGCTGGTCAAGGCGGGTGCCAAGGCGGGGGCCGAGGTGGTCATCGGGCCGATGGAGGGCGGGTACGTCTTCGACTGGCAGCCGACGCTCAGCGCCGAGTCGGTGCGGCAGGGGCCGCGCGGCTCGGACAACCGCCTCGACTGACCGCTGCCGGGGTCGACGGTCCTCTTGGCGTGACCACCGTCTGGTGACCACCGAATGGCGTGCCCGCCGTCTGGCGTGCCCGCCGTCTGGCGTGCCCGCTGTTTGGGGTGACCGCAGCCGGTGGGTGCGTTGCGAACGCGCCCGCCGGTGGTTTCTCATGGCGGGACCGTTGTGGTTCCACGGGAGGTAAAGGGCCGGTGGTGGTGGCCGTGGGGTGGATTGCTGCCGTTCTGTGAGGGTGGGGCTGGGGGCGGCGGGCGCGCGGCGGGATCGCTGTGGTTCTTCAGGAGGCGAAGGGCTGGCGGTGGTGGCTGTGCGGTGGGGCCGCTGAGGGGTCTCGGGGTGAAGGGTTCGGAGGCGGGGGCGTACGGGGACCCTCGCTGCTCTCTGGGGGATAGAGGGGCCGGAGGCGGGGCTGTTCGGTTCGGGGCTGCTTAGGTTCCTTGGGGGTGAAGGGGCGGTAGGCGGGCTGGTGGTGCGGTTGTTGGCGTTCTGTGAGGGGGAAGGCGGCGGTTGCGTGGAGGGCCGCGGTGGTTTTCCTGGGGTATAGGGGCTGGGGGCGTACGGGGGGAGCGTCGCTGATCCGTTAGGGGGCGATGTTGTGTGAAGGGGCGCGGGCGGGTGCGGTTCTGCGGGGGGCGAAGGGGGACGGGGGTGGGGGTGGGGCGCGGATAGGCTGTCAGGCGTGCGGGAACAGATCAGCTCAGCGTCGAGGGTCGTCGTCAAGGTCGGCTCCTCCTCGCTCACCACCCCCCAGGGCATGATCGACGTCGACCGGGTCGACGCCTTGGTAGACGTCCTGGCGGCGCGGCGGCGTGCCGGGGCGCAGATCGTGCTGGTGTCATCGGGAGCGATCGCGGCGGGTCTCGGCCCGCTGGGGTTGTCGGCGCGACCACGCGACCTGGCCACCCAGCAGGCGGCGGCCTCCGTCGGCCAGGGGGTGCTGGTCGCGCGCTACACCTCCTCATTCGCCCGCTACGGCCTGCGCGTCGGCCAGGTGCTGCTGACCGCCGACGACATGATGCGCCGCGCCCACCACGCCAACGCCCAGCGCACCCTGGCCCGGCTGCTGGAGCTGGGCATCGTGCCGATCGTCAACGAGAACGACACGGTCGCCACCGACGAGATCAGGTTCGGCGACAACGACCGGCTCGCCGCGCTGGTCTCCCACCTCATCCACGCCGACGCGCTGGTGCTGCTGTCCGACGTCGACGCCCTCTACGACGGCCCGCCGAGCCGGCCCGGCTCGCGCCGGCTGGCCGAGGTGCGCGGCCCCGAGGACCTGGTCGGCGTCGAGCTGGGCAGGAACGGCGCGGCGGTCGGCACCGGCGGCATGGTGACCAAGGTCCAGGCGGCCAGGATCGCCACGGGCGCGGGCGTGCCGGTCGTGCTCACCGCCGCCGCCCACGCCGCCCAGGCGCTCACCGGGGCCGACATCGGCACCTACTTCCACCCCGGCGGCCGGCACCCCGGCACGCGGCTGCTGTGGCTCGCCCACGCCACCACCGGGCGCGGCCGGCTGCACCTCGACGAGGGGGCGGTCGAGGCGATCGTGGGCCGGCGCAAGTCGCTGCTGCCCGCCGGTGTGACGTCCGTGGAGGGCGAGTTCGCCGCGGGCGACCCGGTCGACCTGTGCGGGCCGCAGGGCGGCGTGGTGGCGCGCGGCCTGGTCAACTTCGACGCCGTGGAGATCCCGGGGCTGCTCGGCCGCTCCACGAAGGAGCTGGCCAGCGCGCTCGGTCCGGAATATGAACGCGAGCTGATCCACCGCGACGACATCGTCATACTGGAAGCCCGTCACCAGTGAGGAGCACGCGATGTCCGAGGAGTTCCTGAAGGTCGCCCGCGCGGCACGAGAGGCCGCCGCCGAGCTGGCCCCGCTGCCGCGGGCGCCCAAGGATCGGGCGTTGCGGGTGATCGCCGACGCCCTGGTCGCGCACGCGGCGGAGATCGTCGAGGCCAACGCCGAGGACGTCGAGCGGGCGCGGGCCCAGGGCACGTCCGAGGCGATGATCGACCGGCTGCGGCTCGACGAGGCCAGGATTGAGGCCATCGCCGAGGCCGTGCGGCAGGTGGCAGACCTGCCCGACCCGGTCGGTGAGGTCGTCCGGGGCAGCACGCTGCCCAACGGGCTGGAGCTGCGGCAGCTCAGGGTGCCGCTGGGCGTGATCGGCATCATCTACGAGGGGCGTCCCAACGTCACGGTCGACGCCGCCGCGCTCTGCCTCAAGAGCGGCAACGCGGTGCTGCTCAGAGGCTCGTCTAGCGCCTACTCGTCCAACACGGCGCTGGTGCGGATCATGCAGGGCGCGCTCGCGGGCACGCAGGTGCCCGCCGGGGCGGTGCAGCTTGTGCCGGGTACGACGCGGGAGTCGGTCAAGGAGCTGATGCGCGCCCGCGGGCTGGTCGACGTGCTGATCCCGCGCGGCGGCGCGGCGCTGATCAACTCGGTGGTCGAGGAGTCCACGGTCCCGGTGATCGAGACCGGCGTCGGCAACTGCCACGTCTACGTCGACGCGGAGGCCGATCTCGACCTGGCCGTGCAGATCCTGGTCAACTCCAAGGCGCAGCGGCCGTCGGTGTGCAACGCGGCCGAGACGTTCCTCGTCCACGAGGGGGTCGCCGACGCGTTCGTGCCGAGGGCGCTGCGGGCGCTGGCCGAGGCCGGGGTGACCGTCCACGGTGACGAGCGCATCGCCGGCTACGGCGAGGTCGTGCCGGTCACCGACGACGACTTCGCCACCGAATACCTGTCGCTCGACATCGCCGCCGCCGTCGTCGGCTCGCTGGAGGAGGCCGTGGCCCACATCCGGCGCTACGGCTCCGGGCACACCGACGCGATCGTCACCCGGTCGCAGCCGGCCGCCCGCCGCTTCGTCTCGCTCGTGGACTCCGCGGCCGTGGCGGTGAACGCCTCGACCAGGTTCACCGACGGGGGCGAGTTCGGGTTCGGCGCGGAGATCGGCATCTCCACGCAGAAGCTGCACGCGCGTGGCCCGATGGGCCTGCCGGAGCTGACCTCCACCAAGTGGATCTACACAGGAGAAGGGCATCTGCGCACGTCAGAAGGCACCGTGGTGCCCGGACCGGCTTGCGGTTAGTCGGCGTGTCGGGCTGACCGACGGCCCGCGGCCTGGGTTGACTGGGTGTCATGGAAATTGTCGTCGCCCTTGTCTTCTCTGCCGCGGTGCTGTTCGGCGCCGACCGTCTGCTGCTCTGGCTGGAGAGCCGCGGGCACGTCAACTGGCGCAGGAAGGGGCGCAAGGCCCTGGCCGAGGAACCCACGGCCGAGCTCGACAGCATGCTCTCCGACCGTTCACACCGATAAAGGTTCAACGGCTCCGGCGCGCCGCGGGCGTCAAGTGTCGTCCCAGCGCTAGGGTTGTGTCCCTTATGGGCGCGCCGGGCGGGGAGGGACGGTGAGCAAGCTCGGCAAGGTCGGGCCGTACAGCCTGGTCGAGCGGCTCGGCCGAGGCGGCATGGGCGAGGTCTACCTCGCCACCACCCGCCGTGGCGAGCAGGTCGCACTCAAGGTCCTCCACGACCTGGCCGAGGACGAGATGTCCCGGGTCAGGCTGGAGCGCGAGGTGCGCGCGCTGCGCAGGGTCGAGAGCCCCTACGTGGCCAAGGTGCTCGACGCCGACCTGAGCTGCGCCCGGCCCTACCTGGTCATGGAGCACATCGAGGGCGTCACGCTGCTGGAGCGCGTACGCCAGAGCGGGCCGCTCGACCTCGGCCAGCTCGTGCACATGGCGCAGAGCATCGCCGCGGCGCTGGCCATCATCCACGCGGCCGGGGTCGTGCACCGCGACCTGAAGCCGGGCAACATCATCATGGGCACCGAGGGGCCGGTCCTCATCGACTTCGGCATCGCGCAGGTGCTCGACGCGACCAGGCTCACCATGACGGGCACGTTCCTCGGCACGCCCGGTTACACCGCGCCGGAGATCTTCGCCGACGAGCAGGTCGACTCACCCGCCGACGTGCACGCCTGGGCCGCGACGGTGGCGTTCGCGGCGACCGGGCGGCCCACGTTCGGGCGCGGCACGGCCGAGGCGCAGATGTACGCGGTGCTGAACGGGCAGGCCGACCTCAAGGGCGTGCCGGTGGCGCTGCTGCCGCTGGTGCGGGCCGCGCTCAACCGGGAGCCTGGCAAGCGGCCCACCGCGGCGTTGCTGGCCGACCGGCTCTCCCGGCTGGCCAAGGCCACGAACGGGCCCGACGGCGACGCGCCCGCGGCCGCCGAGGAGGCGTCCAGGGGCGAGAGCGCGCGGAACCGGGCGAACGGCGCGGCGGCCGAGGTCCCCGCGCCCCGCGGCCGGGCCGGCACGGAGGGCAAGACGCCCGTGCCGCGCGGCCGTACGGGCACGGACGGGAAGACGCCCGTGCCGCGTACGCGTACCGGCGTGGACGGAAAGCCGCCCGTACCCAGGAACCGGACGGAACCGCCGACGGCGCGGAACCGGACCGAGCCGCCCGCCGCGCGGAGCCGGGCCGACGGCGCGGCCTCGGGCGCACGCCCCAGGCCGGGCACGGACGGCGCGGCCCCCGGATCGCGCACCAGGACGGGCGCAGAAGGACCGGCCTCCGGCCCCCGCCCCAGGCCGGGAGCGGAGGGCACCCGCGCCAGGACCGGCACGGAGGGGACGCGGACCCGCACCGGCACGGAGGGCACGCGGGCCCGCACCGGCGCCGACGGGACGCGGGTCAGGGCCGACGGCGCGGTTCCGCCGCCGCGGAGCAGGACGAACACCGACGGCAAGGCCGCCACGCCCCGGACCAGGATCGGCGCCGACCCCAAGACGGGCCCGCGCGCGCGGGCGACGGCGGCCGTGCGGAGCAGGTCACAGGACGGCCGGCGGGGCAGGCTCAGGGGCGAGGCGCCGACCACGCTGCCCGCGGGCAACACGGCTCTGCTGCTGCTCGCGGTGCTGGCGGTGCCGTGCGTGGTGACGTCGGTGATCTGGCCGATCGCCTCGATCGCCATCACGACGGCGTTCGTGGTGCTGACCAGGACGCTCTGGATGAGTCATTGGCTGGTCAGGAAGCGCAGCGCGCGTCGCATGCGGATCGCGCTGCGCGTGTTGCTGTTCCCGTTCGCGCTGACCGGGGCGGCGGCGACCGCCGTGGTGTGGCCGGGAGTGCCCGTCGCGGTGGCGTCGGGCGGTGCGCTCTGGGTGACCGGTGGCGGTCAGATCGACTCCGACTGGTGGCAGCAGCCGGCGCCCGTGACGGTCGCGGCGGTGGTGTTCGGCATGTTGTGCGGCGGTATCACCGGGCGCGAGATCGAGCGGATCGGCGGCAAGCTGCCGGAGTTGCGCAGGGAAGGGCTGCGCGCACTGGCCGTGCTGGGCGGGTTCGTCGCCCTGTGCGCGGCCGCCGTGCGCGCGATCGCCCTCCTGCTGTAGGCGGCGAGGACGGCCGGCCGGTCAGCCCTGGCCGCCGTCGCGGCGCGAGAAGCGGTTGAAGATGCGCTCGCCCGCGTTCACCGCCCCTTCGGCAACGTCGCGCAGCACGCCGATGAACGGGTCCTGCGACTGGGACCAGGAGGCGCGGTAGGACTCGGCCGCCGCCTTGATCTCGTCGGTGACGCGGGCGTTGGCGTCGTCCTCCCGGCGCGGGTAGTCGCCGCCGATGATGCGGTCGTACTCGCCGCTGCGCTGCCACCTGTCGAGCTCGGCCACGCGCACCACGGCGAACGGGTGGGTGGTGCCGAGCAGGTTGAGCACCTTGAGGAAGCCGTCGCGCAGGTCGCCCGCGGTGTCGTACTCCTGGTACTGCGCCAGGAACGCCTCGATGTTCATCTCGTGGGTGTAGTCGCCGCCGGCGAGCTTCATCAGGGCGCGCTTGGCCGACTCGGGGTTCTGGGCGGTCAGCAGGCCGCCGCGGTCGGAGGAGAGCTCCGACTTGCGATACCACTCCTCCAGGCCCGCGACGATCGCGCGCAACCCGATGTAGCCGAGCGGGATCCAGGCGACGCGCGTGGCCAGGCGGGTGAGGATGTCGAGCATCGTCCGGTAGACCGCGTGACCCGACAGGATGTGCGAGGTCTCGTGGCCGATGACGAAGCGCTGCTCCTCCTCGTCCATGAGGTTGAGCAGGCCGGTGGTGACGACGATGAACGGGTCGTCGAAGCCGATGGCCTTGGCCTGGACCTGCGGGTCCTGCTGGACGTAGATCTCCGGGATGCGGTGCAGGTCGAGGATGTAGGCGGCGTCGCGCCCCATGTCGTACAGGGAGCGGAACTGGGTCTCGCTGACGCGCACGGACGACGCCAGGTACATCAGGCGAAGGCGGCGCTCACTGACAAGACCGGACATCTGCTTGAGAACCGTGTCGAACCCACTCAACTTGCGCAGAGCGACCAGGGCGGACCGGTCTGCGGGGTGTTCGTAGGCTCGGGACGAGATGCCGGGCAGTTGGACGCGGTTGCGGTCCGGGGTGGTCGTCATGCCCGGCATGCTACGTCCGCAACGGATGTGATGCGCGGACATCACCAAGGGGGGTGCCGTCATGTTCGGGTACCGCGTCCGCGTAGGGTCCGACTCATGATGAACGCGCCTGGGGTCCAGGGGAAGCGGCGGGTGGGTGTGATGGGCGGGACCTTCGATCCCATCCACCACGGCCACCTGGTCGCAGCAAGCGAGGTCGCCCATCACTTCGACCTCGACGAGGTCGTGTTCGTGCCGACCGGGCGGCCGTACCAGAAGTCCGGACGCGAGGTGTCGGCGCCCGAGGACCGCTATCTGATGACGGTCATCGCCACGGCCTCCAACCCCCGTTTCTCCGTGAGCAGGGTGGACGTGGACCGCCCCGGCCCCACCTTCACCATCGACACGCTGCGGGACATCTCCCAGGTCTACGGCCCGCAGGTGGACCTGTTCTTCATCACCGGCGCCGACGCGCTCGGCGCGATCCTGGGCTGGCAGGACGCCGACGAGCTGTTCGAGCTGGCGCACTTCGTGGGCTGCACCCGTCCGGGGCACACACTGCACGATCCCGGGCTGCCCGAGGGCCGGGTGACCCTGCTGGAGATCCCCGCGCTGGCCATCTCGTCGTCGGAGTGCCGTCAGCGGGTGGCCAAGGGGGAGCCGATCTGGTATCTGGTGCCGGACGGAATCGTGCAGTACATCAACAAACGAGGGCTGTATCACGGGGAAGGCTGAAGCTCTCCGCGCCGTGGGTGAGGGGTTTCGGCCTGGAAGGGTACCCTCGGTATATGGGCATGCTGCCGACACAGGAGGACAGACCCGCATCGTGACCGCATCCGACAGATCCGTTCAGCTCGTCCAGATCGCCGCCGAGGCCGCGGCCGACAAGCTGGCCGATGACATCCTCGCCTATGACGTGAGCGAGCAGCTCGTCATCACCGACGCCTTCCTGCTCTGCTCCGCCACGAACGACCGCCAGGTCCGCGCCATCGTCGACGAGATCGAAGACCGGCTGCGCGCCGAGGCCGACGCCAAGCCCGTGCGCCGCGAGGGCGAGCGCGAGGGCCGCTGGGTGCTGCTCGACTACATCGACATCGTCGTGCACGTCCAGCATGAGGAAGACCGTACGTTCTACGCGCTCGAGCGTCTGTGGAAGGACTGCCCGGCCATCGGCCTGCCGGAGAGCGTCATGCTCGCCAACATGCAGCGGGCCCGCAGTTGAGCAGGCGGATCGTCTGCCTCCGCCACGGACAGACCCTGTGGAACGTCGAGCACCGCTTCCAGGGGCACTCCGACATCCCGCTCGACGAGACCGGCGTCGCGCAGGCGGCCAGGGCCGCCTCGCTGCTGGCCTCGCTGCGGCCCACCCTCATCGTCTCCTCCGACCTCCAGCGCGCCCATGACACGGCCCTGGCGCTCGGCAGGCTCGTGGGGCTCGACGTGACCGTCGACAAGGACTTCCGCGAACGCGGCGGCGGCCAGTGGGAGGGGCTGACGCGCGACGAGATCGCCGCGCGCTGGCCCGAGGAGTACATCGCCTGGGAGGCCCCCGACGGCGAGCCCGTCTCGGAGGTCGCGACCCGGGTGGCCACCTCCATGCGCAAGTGGGCGGCCCGGCTCGACGACGACGGCCTCCTGGTCGTCGCCTCGCACGGCGCGGCGCTGCGCCTCGGCATCTGCGAGCTGCTCGGCCTGCCCGAGGAGCTGTGGCCGGCGCTGGGCGGGCTGGGCAACTGCTCCTGGTCGGTCCTGCAGGAGGGCCGTCAGGGCTGGCGGCTGCTCGAACACAACGCGGGCACCCTTCCCGAGCCCATCAGCAGCGACGACCGCCCTGACGCGGAGGCGTAGCCGACCTGCTCAGGCCGGCCGCGCGGGGCGGCGAGCGCCCTGCCCGGGGTGGTCCGGCAGCGTGACGGCGCTCGCGGCCTTGTCCGTCATCCGCTTGACCATGCCCTTGCCCGGCAGGTACGGCAGCATGCGCATCATCTGGTTCCGCAGCCGGATCCGCGCCCGCGTGCCCGGCACGAGGTATTTGTCGGCCCCCTCGGCCTGCTTCTGACACACCTCGACGTACGGCCGCATCCGCCGCTCGTAGGCGGCGAAGGCGGCGCTGTGGTCGTCGGGGGCCGTGGCCAGCTCGGCGGCCAGCACGTACGCGCCGATCATCCCGAGCCCCGTGCCCATGCCGCCGGGGCCGGGGGCGTACCCGGCGTCGCCGACCAGCGCCACCCGGCCGGACGACCACCGGGGCAGGACGACCTGGGCGGCCTGCCAGAAGTAGAAGTCCTCGGCCCTGTCCATGGCCGCCAGCAGGGACGGGACCTGCCAGCCCACTCCCCGGAACGCCCGCGCCACCAAGGCCCGCTGCGCCGCCTGGTCGCGGTGGCCGACGTCGAGCGGGGGCGTGGCGAAGTCGAGCGCCGCCCTGGTCCGGCCGTTCGTCCTGACGATGGTGGCGCAGCGGCCCGGCACGTTGTGCATCAGGCCGTCGTGGTCCAGCCCGTACGTGCCGGGGACGGAGAAGACGGCGCCGTAGAAGCCGAGATGGCGCAGGGGAGCGGCGGGGAAGGCCAGCTCGCGTACCTTGCTGCGGATGCCGTCCGCGCCGACGACCAGGTCGAACGTGCGGGGTGCGGCCTTTTCGAAGGTCACGTGCACGCCGTCGGGGCGCTCGGTCAGGGAGGTGATCGAGTCGCCGAGGAGGCGCTCGGCGGGGGCGGCTTCGTTCAGGATGCGGGTCAGGTCGCCGCGCAGGATCTCCACGTCGCCGCTGAACACCTCCGACGGCAGCCTGGCCAGCCGTCTGCCGCCGCTGTCGACGATGGCGATGTCGCCCATGCCGGTCCGGGCCGCCCTGATCGTGTCCAGCACGCCCATGCGCTCCAGGACCTCCAGCTGCGGGGCGCCGCGGAAGTCGACGGCCTGGCCGCCGGTGCGCAGGGCGGGGGCGCGTTCGACGACGGTCGGCCGGAACCCGTGGCGGGCCAGCCAGTGGGCGAGCGTGGGCCCGGCGACGCCGCCGCCGGAGATGAGTACGGTCTGCACGGAAGCCTCCCTTGGTAGTGCGCCATGTACGTTGTACGCCGTACCGTAGGTTCGGGTTTTCCAACAGGCAAGAGGGTCGCCCGGCGCACTAGTGCGGCCGTCAGGTGCCGATGGGTGCGCCGGTCCTGGTGCACTAGTGCTGCGGAGGGGGTGGACGTGGATCGGCCCGTGTATCTGCGGATCGTGGAGGAGCTGCGCGACCGCATCGCCGCCGGCGAGCTGGCGCCGGGGGACAAGGTGCCCTCGACCCGGCAGATCATCCGGGAGTGGGGCGTGGCGATGGCCACCGCGACCAGAGCCCTCGGCAGGTTGCGCGAGGAGGGGCTCACGCGGGCCGTGCCGGGCGTCGGGACCGTCGTCGCCGGGCCCGTGCGGCGGGCGGCGCAGGACCTCACCGGGCGGCGTGTCGTGCGCGAGGCGATCAGGGTCGCCGACCGGGAGGGGCTGGCCGCCGTGTCGATGCGCCGCCTGGCCGCCGAGCTCGACGCCTCCGCCATGTCCCTGTACCGGCATGTGGCGGGCAAGGACGAGCTCGTCCGGCTCATGATCGACGCGGTCTACGGCGAGGAGCCGCCCGCCGGGCAGCCGCCGCGGGGCTGGCGGGCCCGGCTGGAGCTGGAGCTCCGGCAGCTGTGGCGGGTGCACCTGCGGCATCCGTGGCTGGCGCAGGCGGTCTCGCTGACCCGGCCGCAGCTCGTGCCCAACGGCATGGCGTCCACCGAACGGCTGCTGCGCGCCCTGGACGGGCTCGGCCTCGACGCCGGCGCCATGCTGCACGCCGTCGTCTCCCTGGTGAACTTCGTCCGGGGCACCGCCGTGGCCCTGGAGGCGGAGCTGCAGGCGCGTACCGAGACCGGGGTGACCGAGGACGACTGGTTGAGCGAGCACGAAGGGGAGATGGCGGCGTTGTTCGCCTCCGGCGCCTATCCGACTCTGGCGAAGGTGGTCACGGATCCCGGGGTGGATCTGGACCTGGACTCCGTCTTCGAGTTCGGGCTCCGCAGGCAGCTCGACGGCCTCGCCGTGCTGGTGGCACGGGTGCAAGGCGGACGGCGGCCGGGCGATTAGGTGAAAGGGCGCGGATGGCTATATGCTCTCGGAGCGCCGCAACGGGTGATCCCGCAGCGGTGACCAGGGGCTATGGCGCAGTTGGTAGCGCGCCTCCATGGCATGGAGGAGGTCTGGGGTTCGAATCCCCATAGCTCCACACAGATTGTTTCCCTGGTTCGAGCGGTCGGCTCGAACGCTCGCTAGTCCAGAAACGCCGGAGAGCTCCACGTCGTGGCGGGCAGGGCGTTGAGGGCGGCGACGATCCGCTTCTCCTCGTAGACGAAGTGCGATTCCAGCAGGGCCGACAGGCCGTCCAGCTCGGTGCGCACGTCACGCGGGCCGCCGGGTGCGTCGGCGGCCAGCAGGGTCTCCAGGTCGCGCAGGATGACGGCCACCTGCTCGTGGTCCCGGCGCAGCTCGTCGAGGACGGGGCGCAGTTCGGGGAACTCGGCGGCGAGCACCGGGAAGGCCGTGGCGTCCTCGCCGGTGTGGTGGGTGGTGATCGCCGAGCAGAAGGTCAGACAGTGGGTGCGCAGGTCGCGCAGGGACCCGCCGCGGCCGGCGGTGTCGCGCAGCCTGGCCAGCTCTTCGCGGAGCCGGAGGTGCACGTCGATCAGTTGGTTGCCGAAGGCCGCCAGACGGCGGGCCGGCTCGGGGAAGTCGTCCATGGGTCTTGTCCGATGTCACGGCGCCTCCATGCCCGCGGCGGTCTCCTGGCCGGGTGCACTGCGACGCTGACTCGGGATCAGATCATGCTTTTCGCGGCGGATCAACTCGGAGGGCCGAGCCCCGAAGAGGCCCGGCCCCAGGAGAGGCGTGCCCGGCGTCAGGCGCAGGGGGTGTTGTCGAGGGTGAAGGCGGCCGGCGGGGCGGTGTTGCCCGTGTGGGTGGCCTGGAAGCCGAACGACGCCGAGGCGCCGGGCGCGATCGTGGCGTTGTAGGCGACGTTCCGGGCGGTGACCTGGCCCGTGGTGGGGGAGATCGTGGCGTTCCAGGCGGAGGTGACGGTCTGGCCCGCGGGCAGCGTGAAGCTCAGCGCCCATGAGGGCAGGGCCGTGGCGCCGGTGTTGGTGATCGTGACGGCGGCCGTGAGGCCGGTGTTCCAGGCGTTGGTGGTGTAGGAGACGCGGCAGGCGCCCGGAGGGTTCGGCGTGGGGGTCGGCGTGGGGCTCGGGCCGCTGCCGGTGAGGCCGAAGAAGGCGAGGGCGGCGGCGGCCATCCCGCTGGTGGGCAGGCTGTGCCCCACGCCCTGGACGCTCACCGCCTCGACCGGCGCGGTCGACCCAGTGCTGCCGTACCTGGTCCTGGTCCAGCCGGGCTGGGGCTGGTCGGTGAGGCTGGGGGTCTGGGGCAGGCCGTGGACGTTCGTCCACTGCTTGATCTCCTCCTGGAAGTTCGGGTAGCGCAGGGTGGCGTCCTCGGTGCCGTGCCACACCTGCATGCGCGGGCGGGGGCCGGTGTAGCCGGGGTAGGCGGCGCGTACCAGTTCACCCCACTGCTGCGGGGTCTTGGTGAGCCGGCCGTTCGCGCACGCGCTGTTCCAGCTCGACCCGTCGGTGGTGGCGAAGCAGCCGAACGGCACGCCCATGAACGCCGCTCCCGCCTGGAACACGTCGGGATAGTCGCCCAGCAGCACGTTCGTCATCATGCCGCCGGAGGAGGCGCCGGTCACGTACGTGCGGGCGGGGTCGGTGGCGTACCGCTGCTGGACGTACCGGACCATGGACACGATGCCGACGGGGTCGCTGCCGCCGTCGTGCCTCAGCGCCTGCGGGGAGGAGACGTCGAAGCAGGAGCCGCTCCTGGTCGCCGAGGGGTAGATCACGATGAACTTGTGGCGGTCGGCGAGCGAGGCGAACTCCGTGCCGGAGTGGAAGGCGGGGCCGGAGCCGGTGCAGTAGTGCACGGCGACCAGCAGCGGCGGACGGGTTCCGACGCCGTCCGGGACGTACAGGTGCATGCGCAGACCTGTCGGGTTGGCGCCGAATCCGGTCACCTCGGTGAGCTGGGCCGAGGCGGCCGGGGGAGCGGTGACCAGGCCCGCGACGACGAGTGCGGCGACGGCGATCACGGCGCCCGCCAGTCGAGCTCTCAGGTTCATCGGGTTCCTCTCGTTCGCCTGAAATATTGCGAGTATGAAGAGAAACTTTTCGGGACGGCAATGGCCTGACTGCCTGCCGCGCTTTGACCTGGGCCAGGTCGGAGAACAACCGTGAAACTTTCGGGTCAGGCGTAGCGCCGGGCCAGCTCCGCCGCCGCCGCGCCCAGAGCCTCGCGCAGCGCGGGCGGCGACAACACCTCGACGTCGGTCCCGAGCCGCAGGAACTCGCCGAGCGCGTGATCGTGCGACTCGATCGGCAGGGTGACCCGCGTCCAGCCCTCGGCGTCCGGCGGCTCGGCGGTCTCCCGAGCCGCCGCCGCGACGCCGGGCGTCATGAGGTCGGGCAGGCGCTCCAGGCCGCGCGGCGACAGCCGCACCACCGCCTCGCCGCGCCGCAGCCTGGCCTCGAACTCGGCCAGGTAACCCTGCCAGTACGCCGTCAGGGAGAAGCTCTCCGGCCTGGTGAAGGTCTCCGGGAGCGCGTGCAGGTCGAGGATCTGGGAGACGCGGTAGGTGCGGACGTGCTCGCCGCAGCGCGCCACCAGGTACCAGCGGCCCGCCTTGACCACCAGCCCGTACGGCTCCAGCCGCCGTTCCACCTCCTGCGGCGCCTTCCACCGCCGGTAGGTGACCTGAACGGGCCGCTCGTTCCACACGGCGTCGGCCACGGCGGGCAGGTACGTGACCGGCTCGGCGTCCCGGTACCAGGAGGGCGCGTCGAGATGGAACCGCTCCTGGATGCGGCCCGCGCGGTCGCGCAGCTCGACGGGGAGCGCGGCCATCAGCTTGAGCTGGGCGGCGGTCACCACCGCGCCGAGGCCCAGCTCGGCCGCCGGCCCCGGCAGCCCGGCCAGGAACAACGACTCGGCCTCGTCGGTGGTCAGCCCGGTGAGCCGGGTGCGGTAGCCGGCCAGGAGCTGATAGCCGCCGTTGGGCCCGGCGTCGCCGTAGAGCGGGATGCCGGCGGCATGCAGGGACTCCATGTCGCGGTAGATGGTGCGGACGGAGACCTCCAGGCGCTCGGCGAGGTCGTGGGCCGTCATACGGCCCCGTGTCTGCAACAGCAGCAGGATCGAGACCAGGCGGGAGGCGCGCACGGTCACTGACACTACATGTCAGTGACCCGGCCGTACGTTCGCCCGCATGAACGACTTCGATTTCCTCGCCGGCACCTGGGACGTCGTGAACCGCCGGCTCCTCAAGCCGCTGACCGGCAGCGACGAATGGGACGAGTTCCCCGGCCGTTCGGTCGCGACCCGGCACTTCGACGGCGCGGCCAGCTTCGACGAGATCGCCTTCCCCACCAAGGGCCGGCACGGGCTGACCGTACGCGTCTACAACCCCGGGACGCGGCTGTGGTCGATCTACTGGGGCAGCAGCGCGAGCGGCACGCTGGACACCCGGCCCATGGTGGGCGGATTCACCGGGAACCGGGGCGAGTTCCACGGCGAGGAGACCCACGAGGGCCGGCCGGTGCGCTGCCGGTTCGTCTGGACCGTCGTCGACGAGCAGCGGGCCAGGTGGGAGCAGGCCTTCTCGGCGGACGACGGCCAGACCTGGGAGACCAACTGGACGATGGACTTCACCCGGGCGTCCTGAGCGAGGGGCTTCGTCCGGGCCTCAGGACGCCTGGCCGCGCACCCACAGGACCGTGGCCACGGCCAGCACCGCGACCAGCAGCAGGAGCCCGCCCACCAGGACCACCCACCGCCAGGCGGACTTCGGGGGCGGCGTGGTCTCGTACAAGGGGACGTCGGGGAGCATGTCGGGGGTGTAGGGCAGACTCTGCGTGTACGGCGCCTCCGGCGGACCCTGCGGGGGGTGTTCCGGATGCGGGACGCGATGTCGGACGGTCCGGTTCGGGTCCGGCTCCTGCGGCTCTCGCTTCATGATCCCCTCAGACACGGCTCTGGAGGTGGGTTTCATCGACATTGTCATACTTGCCGGTGAAACGCGGTCCAGACGTCGGAAGGCTCAGTAACCGCTCTGATCGCCCCCGTGCGGCGGCTGCGGCGGCTGCCAACCACCCTGGGGGCCGGGCTGAGGGCCACCCTGGGGGCCGGGCTGCTGGTAGGGCTGCTGGTAGGGCTGGTGGTACGGCTGCGGGGGCTGCTGCCAGCCGGGGCCCTGCGGCCGCTCCTGCCGGGGGGCGGCGCGGCGCGCGACGACGGCCCAGATCAGCAGCCCGATGCCGGCCAGGTGGAAGAGCGAGGAGATGAGGTACGCGAACGGCAGGGCGGCCAGCATGCTGGAGCCGTACGACTCGATCAGCGTCTGGGTCAGGATCGCCAGCACGAGGTTGATCAGGGTGCCGATCAGCAGCAGCCCGCAGCCCGACATGCCGAGGGTGGCCGCGCGGCCCACGTGCCGTCTGTTCATCCCGATCAGGACGATGCCCACGACCAGCAGCAGGGCGGTCACGAGGGTGGGGAGCAGGTTCGTGAGTATGTTGAGGAAACTCATGGGGCGACTCCAGCCAGAAGGGGGACTCGGGCGACGTTACGGGGATCCGCGCAGTTCTTCCACCGCACGGCTGATCGACTGCAGGTCGAGACCGCCCTTGTGCCGGCGGCCGTTCAGGAACAGGGTGGGGGTGCCGCGTACGCCGCTCTCCCTGCCCGACGCCTCGTCGAGCGCGATGCGGGAGGCCTGCCCGGCCACGTCCGCCCAGGGGTCGACGTCGAGTTCGGCGGCGTAGTGCTCGAGGTCGGCGTCGGTGAGGAAACGCTGGTTGTCGTAGAGGATGTCGTGCATCTCCCAGAACCGGCCGTGGTCGGCGGCGGCCTCGGAGACGATGGCGGCGGACGCGGCCCGTGGATGCAGCGTCCGGATCGGGAAGTGCCGGAAGACCAGCCGGACGTCGGGGTTCCGGCGCAGGATCTCCTCCAGCACCGGGCGGAGACGGCCGCAGTAGGGGCACTCGAAGTCGCCGTACTCGACGATGGTCACCTTCGCGGTCGCCGGACCCCGTACGTGATCGTCGGGGCCGACCGGCACGGACAGCACGTCGGGCAGCTCCTCGTCGGGCTCGGCCTCGGGCGGCGCGCAGACGCCCCCCCGGTCCCAGGCCAGCCGGAAGACCACCCAGCCCAGCGCGGCGGACAACAACGACCCGGCCAGGATGCCGATCTTGGCCTGGCTCTGGATCGCCGGGTCGTCGAAGGCCAGGTCGACGATGAACAGCGCCACCGTGAAACCGATGCCGGACACCGCCGCGCCGCCCAGCAACTGCCCCCACACCAGGTTCCCCGGCAGGATGCCCCAGCCGAACCGCAGCGGCAGCCACGTGCCGAGCGAGATCCCGGCGAACTTCCCGAGCAGCAGCCCCAGCGCGATGCCGAGTGAGATCGGCGAGGTCAGCGCCGCCCGCAGGGTCTCGCCGTCGAGCCGCACCCCGGCGTTGGCCAGCGCGAACACCGGCACGATCACGTAGCTGCTCCAGGGATGCAGGCGGAGCTGGAGCCGTTCGTTGACCGAGACGGCACGCTGCACGCGCCGCGAGGCCTCCCTGGCCGCCCGCGCGCTCGGCTCGGTGGTGAACTCCTGGACGGCCTCGCCCGCCAGCAGCAGCTTCTGGTCGCTGGGGGCGTAGACGAACACGAGGACGCCCAGCGCGATGCCCACGAGCGTCGGATGGATGCCGCTCTCCAGCGTCGCGACCCACAACCCGAACCCGAGCGCGATGTAGGCCGGCGCCCGCCAGATCTTCAGCCAGCGCAGCAGCACGATCGCCGCCAGCAGCACGACGGCCACGACGAGCGCGGTGAGCTGGAGGCTGGCCGTGTAGAAGATCGCGATGATCATGATGGCCAGCACGTCGTCCACGATGGCCAGCGTCAGCAGGAACGCCCGCAGCGGGTCGGGACAGCGCGCGCCGACCACGGCCAGCACGCCCAGCACGAACGCGGTGTCGGTGGCGATCGGCACGCCCCACCCACCCGCGCCGGGGCCGCCGAGGTTGAGCGCGAGGTAGACGGCGGCGGGCACGAGCATGCCGCCGAGGGCGGCCACGGCCGGGACGGCGATCAGCCGCCGGTCCCTGAGCTGCCCGAGGCGCACCTCGTAGGAGACCTCCAGGCCGATCAGGAAGAAGAACACGCTCATGAGGCCGTCGTTGACCCAGTGGCGCAGGTCGAGGGAGAACACCGCGTCGCCGAACGAGATGCCCATGGGCAGGTGCCAGAACGACTCGTAGGTCTCGGCCCACGGCGAGTTGGCCCAGACCATGGCCAGGGCGGTGGCCACGAGCAGCACGCTCGTGCTGCCCGCCTCGGTCTTGAAGAACGCCCGCAACATCGTCAGATCTCCCCCCGGAGATCCGATCTTAGAACCCGCCCCGGCGGCGGCCGGGCCCGGCGGGGGTGTTCCCCGCCGGGCCCGGATGTCACAGGTTGCGGAGATAGGCCAGGGACGGCGCGAAGAAGTACTCGCCGCCCTTCATCGTGATCGTCTGGGCGACCTGGGCCTGCGGGGCCGACGCCTCGTCCCGGCCCCACACCTTCGGCCAGCTCACCTTGACGTCGCGGGCTCCCTGCCCGATGAGCGGGTCGTGCCCGGTCGCCGGGTTCTGGAAGTCCTCGTTGTTCGCCCAGCTCTGCTGCGTGAACTCGAACTGGGCGAGCAGGCTGCTGTTGAACGCCATGAACAGCAGGCCGACCTCACCGCTCGGGCGGGTGCCGGGCGGGGAGTCGTCCCAGGGGTCGTCGGTGCGGTCGCCGTAGGTCTGGCCCCGGCGGGCCATGAGGACCTCGCGGCCGAACGATCGCGGGTTCGTCTTCCTGATGTGCCCGCTGAAGGGGCACTTCGAGCCCGAGTCGTCGTCGAAGGTGAAGTCGTTGGCCACCGGGCCCCCACCCGGCTTCTGCTTGAGCGTGACGGGGGTGCCGTCCTTGAAGCGGCCGACGAGCATGGCGCCCGCGCGGTCGCGGTCGGCGCCGAGCAGGCCGAGGGCGTCGGCCAGGTCCTGCTCGATCTCCTTGAACGCCCGTACGTTCTGCTCCAGCTTCCTGAAGACCAGGTAGCTGCCGAAATGCCGCTTCGGGTGCGGCGCGAAGGGGTCGGCGACCAGGATGTTGGAGAGCGGGAAGGCGGGGTCCCAGTGCTCCTTCGGCTCCTTGTCCACCTCGTCCTGCACGAACAGCGGCTGGCTGCGGCCGTCCACGTACCCGAAGTGCTCGATGCCGTCGCCGGCGGGGTTGCGCATGCCCTGGCCGGTCTCCTCGCCGAGCAGCCGCGCGCTGGCGGGCAGCTCGCCCAGGATCTCCTCGCGCAGCTCCTCGACCCGGTCCTGGCGGGCGTCGCCGATGAGGATGACGGCGTGGATCTCCCGCTGATAGGCGGGCTCCCACTCCGTCACCGGCGGGTCGTCCAGCTCGGCGCCGCGCCGCTTCATGCCGTCGCGGAACGCCTTGTCGCCGAACTTGCGCACGTCCTCGACCGAGTGGCCGAGGTCGCGGTAGCCGGCCTTGCTGATGCCGATGCCGACGTACGGTGTGCCGCGCCGGCCGTTCGCGCCGAACTCGCGCACCTCCTCGAGGTGCCGGCGCGCCGACTTCATCTTGGTGACGGCGATGTGCCGCAGGAACGCCTTTCCCGCGGCGACGTCGTTGCACCTGACGAACAGCACGGACAGGTGCTCGCGCACGTGCGCGCGGAGAATGTTGGGCTGGAGATTGTCCAGCATCTCCTTGGTGTCCGCGTCGAGCTTGGCCGAATCCCAGGCCAGAGGTTGTGCGTTGTTCAGGTCGACAGCCATTGTCGCCGAATCCTTTCCCCGTTTCGAAATGAATCGGGCCCCCTGCATCTGTACGACTCCCGGGAATGCGAGAAAGTTTCCGTTGATCAGGTCAGTTCGATTTCCTGATCAAACCTGGCGGACCGTACATAATGACCGGATGAAGAACCGGGGCTGGGGACGTTCCAGCGGCACCCGCGACACGCTGCTGCGCGCGGCCCGCGAGGTCTTCCTGGCCAAGGGGTACGCCGAGGCCACCGTCGCCGACATCGTCGAGACGTCGGGCATCAGCGTCGGCAGCCTGTACCACCATTTCGGCGGCAAGCCGGGCCTGTTCCTCGCCCTGTGGGAGCAGTTCATGCGCGGTCAGGAGGAACGCACCTCCCGCGCGGCCAAGGCCACCGCGGGCGCCGGCGAGGAACGGTTCCTGGCCGGCGCCCGCGCCTATCTGGAGGGCTCGTGGGAGCAGCGCGACGTGGCCAGGTTGTTCCTGGAGAACGACGGCCCGGCCGAGTTCACCACCCTGCGCAGGCAGCGCGGCTGGGAGTGGATCGGCGGCAACAAGCGACTGCTCGGCCTGGCGGACACGCCGGAGGGCAACGTGCTGGTGGTGCTGCTGACCACGGTGATGGGCGAGGCCGGGCGCGAGGTGGCGGCCTGCGAGTCCGACGAGGACGCCCAGGAGACCATCGACGAGGTGATCCGGATCGTCCGCCGCATGCTGGCTACGACGGGCGGCGTACCGCGGCCTTCTCCCTGAGGACGATTCCGCCGCACGCCCGCGATGCGAGCGTGTAGCCCATGGACGCACTGCGCAAAGCCCTCGGCGCGCTCTCACTGACCTACGCGTTGATCTTCGCCGGGGCCGCGCTGCTGCACTCGGGCATCACGGTCGGCCCGCTGTCCCAGCCGGTCGTGCCGCCCGCGGTGGTGGTGGAGACGTTGTGCGCCCTGGGCCTGTTCGCCGGCGGCCACGGCGCGCTGACCCGCCGCCGGTGGGCCTGGGACGGCCTGGTCTACACCCACGCGGGGGCCCTGGGCGGCGTGCTGATCGGCATTTTGGCGCTGGCCCTGGACCCGTCGTCGGCCACGGCCCTGAGCACCTGGTTCCACGACACGATGGCGGTGCTGCTGGCCGCCGGTCTGGCCGGGGCCTTCTACGCCTCCAGATCGCGCAGGTGATCGGCCGCCTCGGGCAGCTGGTCCTCGGTGAACACGCGGACGCCGTGCGCCTCGAGCAGTGCGGTGGTCACCCCCTGGCCGGGCACCCGCCGTCCGCCGAACGTGCCGTCGTAGACCGCCAGCGCGCCGCACGAGGGGCTGCCCTCCTTGAGCACGGCCAGCCGGATCCCGGCCGCGCGGGCGGCCGCCAGCGCGGCCCGCGCCCCGGCCACGAACTCGGCCGTCACGTCGGAGCCGTCGCTCGCCAGCACGCGCGCGTCGCCGGAGAGCACCGCCGCCCCGCCCGCGCCGCCCTCGATCTCGGCCGCCGGGCGCGGAACGGGCAGCCCGCCCGTCACCTCGGGGCAGAAGACCACCAGCCGGCCCTCCGCCCGCCAGCCCGCGAGCAGGGCGTCGGCGCTGGTCTTCGCGCCGCCGTCGTAGCGGACCCGGCGGCCCATCAGGCAGGCGCTGACGAGGATTCTCTGCACGTCCCCGATCCTATGAGCGCGATCGGCACCAGCGAGACGACGGCCAGGACGCCCGCGCAGCCGGCCGACGGCAATTTCGAGCGCGGCCTGTCGTGGGTGCTGGACGGAATCGAGGGCGACCTGCACGGGCGCTAACCTGTGTCCCGATGAACACCACCGTCGCCACGATCGTCATCGCCGGCTCACTGCTGCTCATGCTGGCGAGCCTGGTCGTCGCCGTCCGCAATCGGCCCATGGGCATGGTCCTGCTGGTCGGCTTCGCCGTGCTGGAAGTGGCGATCCTGGTGCAGGCCGGGTTCGTGATCGCGGCGGTGAGCGGCGGCGCGGGGCCGCCGGAGAAGGTCACGCTGTTCGGGTACATCGGCGGTCAGGTGCTCATCCCGCCCGCCGGGGTGTTCCTCGCGCTGGCCGAGCGCAGCCGGTGGGGCACGGCGATCCTGGTCGTGGCCGGGTTCGCGATCGCGGTGATGAACGCGCGGCTGCTGCAGATCTGGCAGGGCGTGGCGTGAGCGCCCCTATCGGCAGCGGCCCCGGGCGCGCGCTGGTCGCCGTCTACGGGCTGTTCTCGCTGGCGGCCGGGGCGCGGGCGGCGGTGCAGATCGCCACCAGGTTCGACGAGGCGCCGCTGGCCTACGCGCTGTCGGCCTTCGCCGCGCTGGTCTACGTCGTGCTCACCGTCGCCCTCGTGCGCGGCGCCCGCCGTCTCGCGCTCGGCGCGCTCGCCATCGAGCTGGCCGGCGTGCTGCTGATCGGCACCGCGAGCGTGGTCGACCCGGCGGCCTTCCCCGACGCCACGGTGTGGTCCTCGTACGGCAAGGGTTACCTGTTCATCCCCCTCGTGCTGCCCTTCGTGGGTCTCTACTGGCTGCTGCGCAGGCGTTAACGCCGGGCGTGCGCGGGCAGGGACAGACCCCATGAGCACGATCGAGCACTCAGTAGACGTCAACGTCCCGATCCGCGTGGCCTACAACCAGTGGACCCAGTTCGAGAGCTTCCCCGAGTTCATGGAGGGCGTGGAGTCCGTCAAGCAGATCTCCGACACGCTCACCGAGTGGGTGGTCGAGATCGCCGGGGTCCGCCGCGAGTTCCAGGCCGAGATCACCGAGCAGCACCCCGACGAGCGCGTCGCCTGGCGCGGCACGGACTCGCCGCACCACGCGGGTGTCGTCACCTTCCACCGCATCGACGCCGACACCACCAAGGTCACCCTCCAGATGGAGTACGACCCCGAGGGCGTCGTCGAGACCGTCGGCGACGCGCTGCAGATCGTCCGGCTGCGCATCAGGAACGACATGGAGCGGTTCAAGTCGTTCATCGAGTCGCGCGGCGGCGAGACGGGCGGCTGGCGCGGCGACGTCCCCGGCGCCCACCAGCACCAGCACGAGCACGGCTCCACCTACGGCGACAGCGGCGCGCCGGTCCCGCCCGGGACCGTCGGCGGCGGTGACTACCCGCCGAGCGGCACCCTGCCGCCCCCCGGCCCGGTTCCCCCGCGCAACCAGCCCCCGGAGGGCCCGAGCCCGGTCCTGTAGGACGGGCTCTCCCTTGAGAATCTCAGCCCCCGCCCCGGGGGCTTTCTCATGTCCAGGAATAAAGGGACATTTCGGTCCTGTTAAGGTGGTGATTCGTCCCATGATTTGATGAGTGGAGGACCTGACCAGCATGAGCGTGCTAGCCCATGAGGCCCGTGGCAGAACAGGCAGAACCGCCCCCCTGGCCTGGCTTCTCGTGCTGGGCATCGTTCTGGCGGCGTTGAACCTGCGCACGGCCGTCACCAGCGTCGGGCCGCTGCTGGACCAGCTCGCGGGAGCGCTCGGCATGAGCAGCGTCGGCACCGGCCTGCTCACCACGCTGCCCGTGCTGGCCTTCGCCGGCGTCGGCGCGATCACCCCCACGCTGGCCCGCCGGATCGGCGAGCACCGGTTGCTGCTGCTCGCGCTGGTCACCCTCGGCTCGGGCATGCTGGTCAGGTCGCTGGTCGGAACGGCCCCGGTGTTCCTGGTGAGCAGCGCGGTCGCGCTGTCCGGCGGCGCCGTCGGCAACGTGCTCATCCCGACGCTGATCAAGCGTCACTTCCCCGGGCGTACCGGGATCATGACCACCGTCTACACCACGGCCCTGGCGGCGGGCACCATGCTGGCCGCCGCCGCGACCGTGCCGATCGAGCGCGCGTCGGGGGACTGGCACATCGCGCTCGGCGTGTGGGCGGCCCTGGCCGCCGTGGCCGCCATTCCGTGGCTTGCGCTGCTGCGCAGTGAGCCGGAGCGGGACACGGGCAGCCGGGACGCGGGCATCTCGACCCTGCTCAGGAGCAGGCTCGCCTGGATGGTGGCGATCTACTTCGGCACCCAGTCGATGATCGCCTACATCATGTTCGGGTGGCTGGCCACGATCCTCACCGACGGGGGCTACACCTCCTCGCAGGCCGGGATCATGCTCGGCGTGTTCACCGCCCTGAACATCCCGGTCTCGATCCTGGTGCCGACGATCGCCGCGCGCTTCCGCGACCAGCGGCCGGTCGTCGTGGGGCTCGTCGTGGCCTACGCGATCGGCTTCCTCGGGCTGTGGTTCGCGCCCTCCTCGACCGCCATGGTCTGGGTGGTGTTCGTGGCGGTCGGCATGGGGTCGTTCCCGCTGGCGCTGGTGATGCTGGGGCTGCGCACCCGTACGCCGGAGAGCACGGCCGCGCTGTCGGCCTTCGGGCAGAGCGCCGGATATCTCATCGCCGGCGCCGGCCCGCTGCTGGTCGGGGTGATCTACCAGATGACCGGCGGCTGGGCGCTGACGTACGTGCTGATCTTCGGCGTGATCGCCGTCCAGCTCGCCACCGGCCTGTACGCCGGCCGCGACCGCTATCTGGAGGACGAGCGCCGCCCTGCCACAATGACCAGGTGAGATCCACTGTCGTCACCTTCCCCAACGGCCAGGTCAGCGGCCGTTCCCCGATTGTCGGGGCCGTGCCGGTGGGGGACCGGCACGGCCTCGTCACCGCCGAGACGCCGTTCCACCCCCTCGACCACACCTGGCCCGACCAGCCCGCAGACCGGGGGACGATCGGCGAGCTGCCGGTCCTCGACTGCGTGACAGGGGCCCAGTCGAACGACGGTGAGATCTTCGTCGGCGAGTCCGTCCCGGTCCGGCGGGGCGCCGAGGGCTGGGAGTGGCTGGTCGTCCACGTCACCGACACCCCGCTGCCCGTCGGCGCCGAGGTGGCCCTGGAGGTGGACGCCGGATACCGGGCGGCGCTCTCGGCCGGCCACACCGCCTGCCACCTGGCCGCGCTGGCGCTCAACGCGGCGCTGGCGGACCGGTGGCGCAAGGAGGTGCGGCTGGACCGGCTGGGCCACCCCGACTTCGACCAGACGGCGATCACCTCCTCGCGCATCGTGCCGCACGGCAGCGTGGACGAATACCGCCTCGGCAAGTCGCTGCGCAAGAAGGGCTTCTCCGCCGACGACCTGGATCTGACCGAGCTGGCCCAGCGGGTGAACGAGCAGCTCAGGACGTGGGTGGCGGCCCGCGCGCCGGTCCGGCTCGACGTGCCGGGGCCCGGTCTGACCGCGTTGCGCACCTGGCACTGCTCGCTGCCCGAGGGGGAGGCGTCGATCCCGTGCGGCGGCACGCACGTGCGCGACACGGCGGAGCTGGGCACGGTCGAGGTCGCGTTCACCCTGGAGGAGGCCGCCCTCACCATGCGCACCACCTGCGGCTAGCGGGCCCTGACTCCGGGGCCCCTCAGGCTCTGGCGGCCAGGAAGGCGAGCACCCGGCGCCACGCGTCCGCGCAGATCGCCTCGTGCTCGCCGTGGGCCTCGTCGAAGAAGCCGTGCGGGGCGCCCGGGTAGACGACGATCTCGTGCTCCACCCCGGCCCCGGCCAGCGCGGTCCCGAACTCCGTCACCTGCTCGGCCGGGATGCCCTCGTCGGCCCCGCCGAACAGGCCGAGGATCGGCGCGCCCAGCTCGGCGGCGTGCTGGGTGGGGCCGGGGCCGTACGGGCCGGCGATCCCCGGCGCGCCGTAGAACCCGATCACGCCGGCGAACCCGAACCTGGGCGCCGAGGCGAAGAACGCGTTCCTGCCGCCCATGCAGAAGCCGAGCGCCACCGCCGGCCGTCCCAGGTGCTCGGTGGCGGCCCGGATGTCGGCCTGGATGTTCTCCCTGGTCAGCTTGGGGATGTGGGCCATGACCTGGAACGACTCGCCCCGGTCGGCGTCGGTGGCGGTCCTGCCGTAGTAGTCGAGGGCGAGCGCCGGATGACCCTGTTCGGCCAGCCGTACGGTGAGCTGCTTGTAGAAGCCGTGCAGGCCGCGGACGTCGGGCAGGATCACGACGCCGGGCCCGCTCACCTGGTCGGGACGGGACTCGTAGGCGGCGAACGACGTGCCGTCGGCGGAGGTCAGGCGCAGGTCGGCGGAGCGGGTGCCGGTGATCGGCGGTTGCGGGCGCGGTGGTGCGGCGTCGTTGTCGTAGCACATAGTGCCGGGAAACTACCAAAGCTGGATTGATAAAGCTAGACTTGGTTTTGTGCTCGCCAAGGAACTGCGGATCTCGGTCGGGCGGCTCGCCCGCCGCATCCGGCAGCTTTACACCAACGCCTCGGGCGACGACGTGTCGTTCACCGAGCTCGCCGTGCTCTCCCGCCTCGACCGGGACGGGCCGCACACCTCGGCCCAGCTCGCGCACCTGGAACGCATCACCGCCCAGGCGATCGGCACCGTCCTGGGCGGCCTCCACCAGCGCGGCATGGTGGCCCGCGAGCCCGACCCGGGCGACCGGCGGCGGGTGATCACCGCCATCACCGGCTCCGGCCGCGCCGCGCTGGTCAGCCGCGAACAGGTGATCACCGAACGCCTGGCCGCGGCCGTCGACTCCCTCACCCCCGACGAACGCGAACGCCTCGCCGCGGCCCTGCCCGTCCTCGCCGACCTGGCCGAACGGCTCTGAGGCGTCAGCATGTGTTGACAAGCTCCCCTCTGTCAGCACATGCTGACACCATGGACGTCACCGAACTGGCCGGGGCGGCATCCGACCGCGACCCCGGAACGGGCCTCGCGGCGGTGGCCGCGCTCAGGGCCCTGCTGGAGGAGCTGGAGGCGGTCCACGTCAGCAACGCCCGCGCGGCGGGGTGGTCGTGGGAGCAGATCGCCGGCGCGCTCGGGGTCCGGCGGCAGTCCGCCCATCGCAAGCACGCCCGCAGAACGGGGAGGTAGCAGGTGTTCGACAGGTTCACAGAAGGCGCCCGCCGGGCGGTGGTCCGGGCCGGGATCCTCGCGCTCGACGCCCACCGCAGCACGCTCGACGCCGACCTCCTGCTGCTGGGCGTGGCCGAGGTGCGGCCGTTCTCGCTGTCGTCGTTCACCGCCTCCGGCGCCGGCCTGCGCGCCCGCATCGACCTGGGCGACGCGCGTGCGCTGCTGGCCACCCTCGGCATCGACCTCGACGAGGTGCACCGCCGTACCAGAGCCGGGACGGACGCGCCTGACCAGTGGGTGCTGCGCCGATCCCGGCTGCGCCCGCTGCGCGTGACCCTGGACGGGCCGCTGGGCCGGATCCCGCTGGCCATGCACGCCAGGAAGGTGATCGAGGTGGCGATGTGGAAGCCGGGGCCGGTCACCGGCGAACGGCTGCTGTGGGGCCTGCTCGCCGACGGCGCGAACGGCGCCGGCCGGCTGCTCGACGAGGCCGGGGTCGACGTGGCCGCGCTGGTCAGGGAGGCGGGTATCCCGTCCCGCCGCGCCGCCTGACGGCACGCCGTTCAGGGCGGGCCGGAGAGCTCCTCCGGCCCGCCGGGGTGCGGGATCCGGCGTGACGCGAGGGGTCCGGAAGTCCGATACACTTGGTGATCGCAAGGGGCTATGGCGCAGTTGGTAGCGCGCCTCCATGGCATGGAGGAGGTCTGGGGTTCGAATCCCCATAGCTCCACAGAAGAGAAGGTGGCGTCCACAAGGGCGCCACCTTTTTTCGTGCCTGCGTCAGGCCGTGTCAATACCTCTCAGGTCACCTCTTGTCCGGACCTGGGGGAGACGCGGGCGGCCGGCCGGAGCCGGGATCGTCGGGGGCATGCGACTTCAACGACTGCAGATCTCGGCGCTGTCCGTCCTCGCGCTCGTCGTGGCGCTCGCGCTCGCGCCGCTGCCCGGGTTGCCGTACACCATGGGGTTCGCGCCGCACTGGGTGACCGTCCTGGCCGCCGTGCTGGGGGCGGTCTTCGTGGTGCGGCCGCATCCGGCGGGGCTGCTGCCCGTCCTGCTGCTGCTGTGGTCGGCGGGCGGGCTCGTGCTCGACGTCTTCCGCGCCTTCTTCGCGCTCACCGGGATCCCCGCCGGGGAGTTCGCGCAGGTCGACTGGCCCGGGATGGCGCTGCGCGGGCTCAGCCTGGCGGGCTGCGCGCTGCTGGGCGCGCTGCTGCTGCCGCGCGTCAGGGTGCCCGGCGGGCCCTGGCTCGGGTACGCCGCGTTCGCCATCGGGTTCGTCTACCCCCTGGCCAAGCTCTACTGGTCGGCGGGCGGCACCCTGCTGCGCCCCGCGGACTACGGCGAGGGCTTCCCGTACGGCGAGACGATCATGCTGGTCATCGGGGCGGTGGGCTCGCTGGCCCTCGTGCAGAGGTGGGGACGGTCGCTGCCGCGGCGGCTGGTGCTGACCGGCGGTTGGACGGGCGCCGCCATGTTGACCACTATGGGAGCCATGTCCGTTCTCGGCACGCTCTCCCAGCTCCTCGGCCTCACCCAGGGGCCCGTGCCGCTGTCCGATCCGGCCGCGGTGGCGGCGGTCGCGGTCGTGTACGGGAGCTGGCTGCTGTTCGGGCTGGCGGTCGCCGGGGCCACCCTCTCCTACCAGCGCACGACGGCGCGATGACGCCCCGCCGCGCCGACGTGGTCCTGGCCCTGGTCGCCGGGGTGACACTGTTTCCGCTCTCCCTGACGGTGGCGGTGTTGTCGGCGCCCGGCGTGCGGGCGGTCCTGCTGGCGGGGGCCTGCCTGGTGGCGCACGCGGCCGTGGCCTACCGGCGGCGGACGTGGGCCTTCCTCGTGGTCGCCGCGGCCTTCACCGTCCAGGTCGCGGTGACCGGGTTGTTCCTCGTGCTGCCGTCGTCGGCGCTGTTCCCGCTCGCGGTCTACTCCTGCGCGGCCCACGCCCGGCGCAACCCGCCGCTGCTGGTCGGCCTGGCGGGGGCGGGGGCGGCGGCGGCCAGGTTCGCGACCGACTCCAGCGTCGCGGCGGCCGGGCTCGGGCCTGACCCGTGGCTGCTGCTCGGGCTGCTGGCCGCGGTGGTGGTCGCGGCGTGGGGGCTCGGCCTGTACCGGCGGACCCAGCTGGCCCACCTCGACCTGCTGCGGGAGCGGGCCCGCGAGGCCGCGGCGCGGGCCACCGCCGAGGAACGGGCGCGGATCGCCAGGGAGATGCACGACGTGGTCGCCCACGCGCTGGCCGTCATCGTCGCCCAGGCCAGGGGCGGCCGGTTCGCGCCCGCGCGGGCGGCCGAGATCCTGGCCGCGATCGAGGAGACGGGCCGCGCGGCTCTCACGGACATGCGGGCCGCCGTCGGCGTGCTGCGCGCCTCGCCAGGGGACGGGCCGCCGCCCGGACTGACCGGCCTGCCGGACCTGGTGGCGCGGACCAGGGACGCCGGGCTGCCCGTCGAGGAGATCGTGCGCGGCACGCCGCGTCCCCTCGGGCCGGGGGCCGACCTCGTCGCGTACCGCGTGGTGCAGGAGGCGCTGACGAACACACTCAGGCACGCGGGTGCGGGCGCGCGCAGCACCCTCCATCTGGAGTGGACGGACGACGCCCTGCGCATCACCGCCGGCGACGCGGGCGGCACCGCCGCTGCTGGAACGCGCGGTGACGGGCCGGGGAACGGGCTGGCGGGCATGCGCGAGCGGGTGACCGCACTGGGCGGGATCCTGGACGTCCGGACGGAGGAGGAAGGCGGGTTCGTCGTCGAGGCCCGCCTTCCGTACCCGGCATGACCATCGGCGTGTACGTCGTCGACGACCAGCGGCTGGTGCGTACCGGCACGGTGATGGTGATCGACGCCCAGGACGACATGCGCGTGGTCGGGGAGGCGGGCGACGGGGTGGAGGCGCTGGCCGGGCTGCGCGCGGTGACGGCGGACGTGGTGCTCATGGACGTCCGCATGCCGCGCATGGACGGCGTCGAGGCGACCCGGCGGCTGCTGGCGGCCCCCGGCGCGCCCAAGGTGATCGTCCTGACCACCTTCGACCTGGACGAGTACGCCTTCGCCGCGCTGCGGGCCGGTGCGTCGGGGTTCCTGCTCAAGGACGCCCCCGCCGAGGAGCTGCTGGCCGCGGTGCGGACCGTCCACCGGGGGGACGCGGTGATCGCCCCCTCGACCACCCGCCGCCTGCTCGACCACGTCGCGCCGCAGCTGCCGGACGCCGGGCCCGACCCGCTGACCGACCGGGAGCGGGAGGTGTTGCGGCACATCGCCCTGGGCGAGACGAACGCCGAGATCGCGGGCTCGCTGTTCCTGTCGGAGGGCACCGTCAAGACCCATGTCGGCCGCATCCTGGCCAAACTCGGGCTGCGCGACCGGGTCCAGGCGGTCATCTGGGCCTACGAGCACGGCCTGAACCGCCGCCCCTGAGCGGGCCGTCAGACCGCGGCCGGGGCGCTGCGGGAACGGCGGGTCAGCGTCCAGGCCGACAGCAGATGGACGGCGGCGCCGATCGCCCCGCCCACCGCCATGCCGGGCAGGCCCTGCGCGAGCCCGATCGCGACGTCGGCGGCCTGCACCGCCCCGGACGCGACGAGCAGCGGGACCAGCGCGGGCCTGCCCTTCGCCGTCATCGACCACAGCAGGGCGGCGCCCAGGGGGAGGGCGCGGGCGGCGTAGGCCTGGGCGTACAGGGAGACCCCGCCGGAGACATCGGCGCCGGCAGGCAGGATGATCCCGGGGTCGGCAAGGGCGAGCACGCCGGAGACCATGGCGCCGGCGGCGGCCACGCAGTTGAGGACGATCAGCGGCTTGGACATAACACTTCTCCACTCGAATCGTTCATACTCTGAATGATGTATCGACGGTACCATTGGGGACGTGGACGAAGTCAAGCCGGTGTCGGTGGCGGGGACGATGGCCTTCAGGCTCGGGACGCTCGGGGCGATCCTGACCGAGCGGTTCACGGCCGCGCTCGTGCCGCTCGACCTCAAGCCCAAGCACGTCGGGCTGATGATCCTGCTGGAGGCGCGCGGCGCGGCCTCGCAGCTCGACGTCGCCAAGACGATGGGCGTCGCGCCGAGCCTGGTGGTGACGCTGGCCGACCACCTCGAACGGCTCGGCGCGATCTCCCGGGTGCGCGACCCCGGCGACCGGCGGCGTCAGCTCCTCGACCTCACCGGCGACGGGCGCGCGCTGCTGGGCCGGTGCCTGGAGGTGACGGTGCAGCTCGACGCCGAGCTGACCGCCGGGCTCGGCCCGCGGGACCGGGCCGTGCTCGCCAGGGTCCTCGGCACGCTGGCCGCCCAGGCGGGGCTGCCGGTCTAGTCGTCGCGGGCGGTCTCCCCGGCCAGCGTGGCGTGTCCCTGCCGGATGTCGGCCCAGGCGCGGTCGACGTGACGGCGTTCGGTGGCGGGGGCGCCGACGGCCATGCGGAGCACGATCCGGCCGCCGATCCTGGTGTGCGTGAGGTAGAGGGAGCCGCCGGCGTTCAGGGTCTCCATCAGGCGCAGCGTGGCCGCGTCGGCGTCGGCGGGCGGCAGGCCGGGCCAGCGGGGGCGGAAGCAGACCAGGCCGAGCGGGTGCGGCTCGTGCAGCTCGAAGGTGGGGTCGGCGGCGATCCGGGCGGCCAGGTGCTGGGCCAGGGAGACGCCCTTGCGGATGTGGGCGCGCAGGCCCTCGGCGCCGTACCAGCGGATCACCGACCACAGTTTCAGCGCTCTGAACCGGCGGCCCAGCGGGATCTGCCAGTCGCGGTAGTCGACCACCGAGCCGGCCGAGGTCGCGGCGTTGCGCAGGTACTCCGGCAGGATCGACAGCGCGCCGAGCAAGCGGGCGCGGTCGGCCGTCCACAGGACGGTGCAGTCGAAGTTGGTCAGCAGCCATTTGTGCGGGTTGGTGGAGTAGGTGTCGGCGTACTCCGCCACGCCGTCGTTGAGCCCGCGGAACTCGGGGCAGACCGCGGCGACCCCGGCGTAGGCGGCGTCCACGTGCAGCCACACGTCGTGCTCGCGGCACACCTCGCCGATCTCCGGCACCGGGTCGACGGCGGCCGAGGAGGTGGTGCCGACGGTGGCGCAGACCATCGCGGGGACCGCGCCGCCGGCCTTGTCGGCCGCGATCAGCTCGCGCAGCCGCCCCGGGTCCATGGCCAGCGTACGGGGGTGCACGTCCACCACCCGTACGCCGTCGGAGCCGAGACCGGCGACGCGGGCGGCCTTCTCCAGCGAGGAGTGCGTCTGTGACGAGACGTAGATCGTGTACCGCTCGGCGACGCCCGTACGCGTGACCCGGCCGCCGCTCGCCCGGTGCAGGGCGGCGAGCAGCGCGACCAGGCAGGCGCTCGACGCGGAGTCCTGGATCACGCCGCCGCCGCGCGCGTCGGTCCTGAAGTGCGCGGGCAGGCCGAGCAGGCTCGCCAGCCAGTCCACCACCACGGTCTCCAGCTCGGTGCAGGCGGGGCTGGTGACCCACAACATGCCCTGCACGCCGAGGCCGCTGGAGAGCAGGTCGCCGAGGATGGCGGGGCCGCTGGCGTTGGAGGGGTAGTAGGCGAAGAAGGCGGGGTGCTGCCAGTGGGTGATGCCGGGCAGCAGGATGGTGTTCAGGTCGTCCAGGACGGCCTCGAACGGTTCGCCGTGCTCGGGCGGCTCCGCGGGCAACGCGCGGCGGACGTCTCCGGGCTCGGCCCGTGACATCACCGGACGGGACTCGATGCCCGCCATGTAGTCCGCGATCCAGTCGACGACCTGCCTGCCGTGGCGGCGGAACTCCTCCGGGCTCATGTGGGCGTTCATGCCTACAGATCATCATCCGGGCGGCGTCCCGGGAAGACGGGAACGGGCCGGAGGCCGCGCGCCTCCGGCCCGTCGTTCCGGCGGGGGGTCAGCGCCCGCTGAGTGTCTTGCGCCAGTGGAAGCCGCCGGGCAGATTGACCGACAGCGTACGGCGGCCGTCGGCGGTACGCGTCACCCTGAACAGCCGGTTGCCCCAGCTGTGCCCAACGCCGCCGCGGGACAGGTTCAGCCGGACCGGGCCCAGCTTGATCGTCTTGCGGTAGCTCCAGCTCATCGGACTCCTCCGTCGAGGTCGGTGAGAGCTGGTCAACTACCCGGGAACGCCGGAAATATCGGGGTTTTCGGCGTTGGCACTGCTTCCGTCGGCGGACGCCCAGGTCAGGGCATCGGCGAGGGCTTCCAGGGCGGCCGGGTAGGCGCGTTCGGAGGGGGCGGCGTACCCGATCAGCAGGCCGCCGGGGCCGGGCGTCTGGCGCAGCGGGGTCAGGCCGCGCAGGACGACGCCGCGCCGTTCGCAGGCCGCCAGCACGGCGGACTCGGCCGGCCCGGCCGGCGGGAGCAGCAGCAGGGCCCGCAGGCCGGCGGCCACGCCGGGCAGGCGCGCGCCGGGCAGCGGGGCGGCCGGCCCGGGGCCGAGCCGCGACAGCAGCAGGTCGCGGCGGCGGCGGTAGCGCAGGCGCGCGGCGCGGACGTGCCGGTCGTAGTCGTGGTCGTCGATCAGCCGGGCCAGGACGAGCTGGCCCAGCACCCCGGTGTGGGCGTCGGCGTACAGCTTGGCCTCGGCGACCGGGCCCACCAGGGCGGGCGGGAGCGCCATCCAGCCCAGGCGCAGCGCCGGGGAGAGCGACTCGGAGGTGGTGCCGCAGTAGACGACCTGGTCGGGGGCCGTGCCCTGGAGGGCGCCCACGGGACGGCGGTCGTAGCGGAACTCGCCGTCGTAGTCGTCCTCGATGACCGGGCCGCCCCACTCGCGCAGCAGGCGGCGGCGCGCCGGGGCCAGGGGGACGCCGGTCGGGTACTGGTGCGCCGGGGTCAGCACGGCGGCGGCCACCCCGGACGTGAGATCGCCGGTACGGGCGCCCTGCTCGTCCACCGGGAGGGGGACGATCGTGCGGCCGGCGCGGCGCAGGACCTCGCGGTAGAAGTCGTGGCCCGGGTCCTCCATGGCGATCGGGCCCGCGCCGAGCACGTCCGCCAGCAGGTTGAGCGACTGGACGAAGCCCGTGGTGACGACGATCCGGTCGGGGGTGGTGCGCACGCCGCGGGTCCTGCCGAGGTAGCCGGCCAGCGCGGTGCGCAGTTCGATCCGGCCCGTGGGGTCGCAGGGGCCGAAGACCTCGGCGGAGGACGTGGCGAGCACGTGGCGGGTGGCCCGCAGCCAGGCGCGCGCGGGGAAGGCCGACACGTCCGGCTGCCCGGGACGGAGATCGTGCACCGGCTGCGGCGGCCCGGCGACGAAAGGAGAGCGGATCAGCGCGGGGGCCGGTGGGAAGGCGTCGGCGACCTCGGTGCCCGAACCCGGGCGGGTGGTGAGGTAGCCCTCCTCGGCGAGCTGGTCGTAGGCGGCGCTCACCGTGCCGCGCGCGAGGCCGAGCCCTGACGCGAGCGCCCTGGTCGAGGGCAGGCGGGTGCCGGGCGGCAGCCGCCCGTCGCGTACGGCGGCGCGCAGCGCGTCCTCGACGGCCCGCCGCCGCCCGAGTGCGGGATCGAGCTCCAGATGCAGGTCCACTCCGGAACTGGCCCAATGTTTCGCCACAAAACCGGATCTTACGGGTGGTCCGGTGGGCGGCTACCGTCGAGGGCGTACCTCGAAAGGAAGTTCTGCCCATGCTCGTGATCGCCCATCTCAGCGACATCCACGTCGGCGGCTCGGACCGGTCCGTCGAGCGCGCCGACGCCGTCATGCGCTACCTGGACGCCCTCCCGTACGACCTCGACGCGGTGCTCGTCTCCGGCGACATCGCCGACCACGGGCTGGCCGAGGAGTACGAGCAGGCGCGCAAGCTGCTGACCTCGCGCCACCCGGTCCTCGTGTGCCCCGGCAACCACGACGTCCGGGAGGAGTTCCGGCGGGTGCTGCTCGGCGAGCCGGCCGCGTCCGGGCCGGTCAACCGGGTCCACCGCACCGGCGGGGCCGTCTACGTGTTGTGCGACTCCTCCGTCCCGGGCCGGCCCGAGGGCCACCTGGACGACGAGACGCTGACCTGGCTCGACGGCGTGCTCGGCGCGGAAAGTGACCTGCCGGTGTTCATGGCCTTCCACCACCCGCCCACCACGCTGCACTCGCCGATCGACACGATCATGCTCCAGGCCCCGGACCGCCTCGCGGACCTGCTGGCCGGGCATCCGCACGTGGCCGCCGTGCTGGTCGGCCACGCCCACACATCGGCGGCCACCACCTTCGCCGGACGCCCGCTGCTGGCCGCGCCGGGCGTGGTGTCCACCCTGCGGCTGCCCTGGGAGGGCGCGACGACGCTGGCCGAGTGCGCCGACTACGAACTCCCGCCGGGGCTCGTCTTCCACGTGCTGGACGACGGCCGGGTCACCACCCACCACCGCGTGGTCCCGGTCTGATGGCGTAGGCGGACGGGCCGGGAGGCCGCGGGCTTCCCGGCGCCGGGACGGATCGCTTCATGGGAGGTGCTCCTCGGGCGAGGGACTGTTAGCGCTACCAGTCGAAGTGGCCGCTGACAAAGGTGATCGGCGTCACGTTAGGGAGGGGACACCCCTGGAGTCAAGGGGGTCCGGCGTGACGTGACCGTGATGCGCAGGGCCCTTGACGGATGTGCTTGTTAACGTTCACAGTCGTGGCCAAGCCAGGAAAGGAGCGGTCGCGGGATCGGTCCGGGGTCGTCTCCCCTCGGTCGCGGCCGAGGAGGCGAGGTGGCGGCCCGCCTCCTGGCACCCCGCGGTGGCCGGTACGCGAGACGGGCACGGCCCGACGGGACCGCGCAGGCCCCCGAGGCAGGAAGGCGCCGGCAGCCGGTTGCGGTTGTTAGCGCTCACATGAGAAGGGAACCCCCCACGTGTTCAGAAGGATCTCGGCGCTGGTGCTCGCCGGGCTCACCGCGATGTCGGTGGCGAGCTGCGGCGGAGGCAGTGGCGGCAGCGGCGGCAGCGGCGGCGGCGACGGCTCGATCACCATGGGCTTCGCCCAGGTCGGCGCGGAGAGCGGCTGGCGCACCGCGAACACCAAGTCCGTGCAGGACTCGGCCAAGAGCGCGGGCGTGACGCTCAAGTTCTCCGACGCCCAGCAGAAGCAGGAGAACCAGATCAAGGCCATCCGCTCCTACATCCAGCAGAAGGTGGACGTCATCGCCTTCTCGCCGGTGGTGGAGTCCGGCTGGGACACGGTGCTCAAGGAGGCCAAGGACGCGAAGATCCCGGTCATCCTGACCGACCGCGCCGTCGACTCCAAGGACACCTCCCTGTACAAGACCTTCCTCGGCTCCGATTTCGTCGAGGAGGGCAAGAAGGCCGGTCAGTGGCTGGTGCAGGAGTACAAGGACGCCAAGGACCCGGTGAACATCGTCGAGCTCCAGGGCACCACCGGCTCGGCCCCCGCCAACGACCGCAAGGCCGGGTTCGCCCAGGTCATCGGCGCCGACCCGAAGTTCAAGGTCGTCGCCTCGCAGACCGGCGACTTCACCAGGGCCAAGGGCAAGGAGGTCATGGAGGCCTTCCTGAAGTCCAACCCGGACATCGACGTGCTGTACGCCCACAACGACGACATGGGCCTGGGTGCGATCGAGGCCATCGAGGGCGCGGGCAAGGTGCCCGGCAAGGACATCAAGATCATCACGGTCGACGCCGTCAAGGACGGCATGCAGGCGCTGGCCGACGGGAAGATCAACTACATCGTCGAGTGCTCGCCGCTGCTCGGCCCGCAGCTCATGGACCTGGCCAAGAAGGTCGTCAAGGGCGAGCAGGTGCCGGCCCGCGTGGTGACCGAGGAGACCACGTTCACGCAGGAGCAGGCCAAGCAGGTCCTGTCCAGCCGTCAGTACTGATCGCGCGGGCCGGGCCCGGCGGCCCGGCCCCTTCAGGCGGAAGGGGAGGCTCATGGCCGCACCCGTGCCGGTCCTGACGATGAACGGGATCGGCAAACAGTTTCCCGGGGTCAAGGCCCTGGACGGCGTGGACCTGCGGCTGCTGCCCGGCGAGGTGCACGCGCTCATGGGCGAGAACGGCGCCGGCAAGTCCACCTTGATCAAGGTGCTCACCGGCGTGCATCCGGCCGACTCGGGCACGATCGAGCTGGGCGGGCGGCCCGTCGCCTTCGCCGGCCCGGCCGAGGCGCAGCGGGGCGGCATCAGCACGGTCTACCAGGAGGTCAACCTCTGCGCGAACCTGTCGGTGGCCGAGAACATCTTCATCGGCCGCGAGCCGCGCAGGTTCGGGCGCATCGACTGGAGACGCGTGCGGGCCAGGGCCGGCGAGCTGCTGAGCGGGCTGGACCTGAGCATCGACGTCTCGGCGCCGCTGTCGGCGTACTCGCCGGCGGTGCAGCAGATGGTGGCCATCGCGCGGGCGGTCGACATCGAGGCGCGGGTGCTGATCCTGGACGAGCCCACCTCCAGCCTGGACGCCGACGAGGTGCGGCAGCTCTTCCGGGTGATGCGGCGGCTCAAGGAGGAGGGCATCGCCATCCTCTTCGTCTCCCACTTTCTCGACCAGATCTACGAAATTTCGGACCGTATGACGATCCTGCGCAACGGACGGCTCGTCGGCGAGTACCTGACCCGCGAGCTCCCCCAGCTCGACCTGGTCGCCAAGATGATCGGCCAGGAGCTGGCCGCGCTCGAACGCCTGCACGGCGCGGCCAGGGTCTTCGACCGCCCGCTGGTCGAGGCGCGCGGGCTGGGCCGGGCCGGGGCCGTCGAGCCGTTCTCGCTCACCATCCACGAGGGCGAGGTCGTGGGGCTGGCCGGGCTGCTCGGCTCGGGACGTACCGAGGTCGCGCGACTGCTGTTCGGCGCCGACCACGCGAGCGGCGGCGAGCTGTCCGTCGGCGGCGCGCCCGCCGCGCTGCGCACCCCGCGCGCGGCGATGAACCACAAGATCGCCTTCTGCTCGGAGAACCGCAAGGAGGACGGCCTGATCCCCGACCTCACCGTGCGCGAGAACATCATCCTGGCGCTCCAGGCCACCCGGGGCTGGACCAGGCCGGTCCCGCGCGAACAGCAGGACGAGCTGGTCGGCCGGTACGTCAAGGCCCTGCGGATCAGCCCGCCCAACCCCGAGCACCTGGTGCGGAACCTGAGCGGCGGCAACCAGCAGAAGGTGCTGCTGGCGCGCTGGCTCATCCTGGAGCCCCGGCTGCTCATCCTCGACGAGCCCACCCGCGGCATCGACGTCGGGGCCAAGACCGAGATCCAGCGCCTGGTCGCCGAGCTGTCCGACGGCGGCATGGCGGTGCTGTTCATCTCCGCCGAGCTGGAGGAGGTGCTGCGGCTCAGCCACAAGGTCGAGGTGCTGCGCGACCGGCGGCTGGTGGCCGAGCTGCCCAACGACGAAGCCCTCACCTCGGACGTGCTGATGGAGACGATCGCGAGCGGAGGGCGGGCCTGATGCGGCGGCTGCTGTGGCCGGTGGCGGTGCTCGTGCTGCTGCTGGCCCTGAACGTGTTCTTCACCCCCAGCTTCCTCTCCGTCCAGGTCAGGGACGGGCACCTGTACGGGAGCCTGATCGACATCCTGCGCTTCGGCGCGCCGCTGATCCTGGTCTCGCTCGGCATGACGCTGGTCATCGCGACCGGCGGCATCGACCTGTCGGTGGGCTCGGTGGTGGCGATCTCGGGCGCGCTGGCCTGCCTGCGGATCAGCGAGGACGCCGGCGTGCTCGCCGCCGTGGCACTCGCGCTCGGGCTGTGCCTGCTGCTCGGCGCCTGGAACGGGTTCCTGGTCGCGCAGGCGGGCATCCAGCCGATCATCGCCACGCTGATCCTCATGGTGGCCGGGCGCGGCCTGGCCCAGCTCATCACCGACGGGCAGATCATCACGGTCAACAGCCCGTCGTACAAGCTGATCGGCGGTGGGTATCTGCTGGCGGTGCCGTTCGGGGTGCTGCTGGTGCCGGTCGTGCTGGCGGTCACCGCGTTCCTGACCCGCCGGCTGGCGCTGGGCCTGCTGATCGAGTCGGTCGGCGGGAACGCCGAGGCCAGCAGGCTCGCGGGCATCAGGTCGCGCGGGATCGTCATCATGGTCTACGCCTTCGCCGCCCTGTGCGCCGGCATCGCCGGGATCCTGATCAGCTCGAACGTCTCCAGCGCCGACGGCAACAACGCCGGCCTGTGGATCGAGCTGGACGCGATCCTGGCCGTGGTGATCGGCGGCACCTCGTTGTCGGGCGGCCGGTTCTCACTGGGCGGGACCGTGGCCGGCGCGCTCGTCATCCAGACGCTCACCACGACGATCTACTCCATCGGCGTGCCGCCCGAGACGACCCTGCTGTTCAAGGCGCTGGTGGTGACGGCGGTCTGTCTCGTGCAGTCGCCGTCGTTCCGCGCGAAGGCGCTGCGCCGGCGCGGTGGCAGCGCGCCGCCCAGCCCGGCCCCCGAGGAGAAAGTGCGGGTGACCCTGTGACGACCATGACCGTGGGCCGGGTCGCGTTGCCGGCCCGCCACCTGCCCGTGCTCGTGACGGCGTGCCTGTTCGTGGCGATGTTCGTCGTGGGCGGCGTCCGGTACGAGGGCTTCGCCAGCGGGCAGGTGGTGCTCAACGTCTTCATCGACAACGCGTTCCTGCTGGTGGTGGCGGTGGGGATGACGTTCGTGATCCTGGCCGGGGGCATCGACCTGTCGGTGGGGTCGGTGGTGGCGCTGTCCACGATGATCTCGGCGTCGCTGATGTCGGGGCCGGGGTGGCCGCCGTACGTGGTGGTGCCGCTGGTGCTGGCCGTCGGGGCCGGGCTCGGGCTGGTGATGGGGTACATCGTGCACGCCTTCGACATCCAGCCGTTCATCGTGACGCTGGCCGGGATGTTCCTGGCCCGGGGGCTGTGCTACACGATCGGCACGGACTCGATCCCGATCGAGGACCCGACGTTCACGGCGTTCGCGCAGACCAGGATCGACCTGTTCGCCGGTCTGTGGATCTCGCCGAGCGTGCTCATCGCGGTGGGGGTGGTGCTGGTGGCGGCGTACGTGCTGCACCACACCCGGTTCGGCCGGGCCGTGTACGCGACGGGCGGCAGCGAGCAGTCGGCGCTGCTCATGGGCCTGCCGGTGGGCCGGACGAAGATCACGGTCTACACGGTGAGCGGCTTCTGCTCGGCGCTGGGCGGCGTGCTGCTGTCGTTCTACATGCTCTCGGGCTACGGCCTGCACGCCGTGGGCATGGAACTGGACGCCATCGCCGCCGTGGTGATCGGCGGCACGCTGCTCACCGGCGGCAGCGGCTTCCTGCTCGGCACGGTGCTCGGCGTGCTGGTGCTCGGCCTGATCCAGACGATCATCAGCTTCGAGGGCACGCTCAGCTCCTGGTGGACCAAGATCTTCATCGGCCTGCTGCTCTTCGTCTTCATCGTGCTGCAACGGATCTTCAGCGCGCGCCCAAGGCGCTGACCTGCGAGGAGTCTGCCGCGAACGTTACCTAAAGGTTTCCGTGAGGTTATGCTCAACCGTTGACATCGTCTTTGTTAGCGATAACAATCGGCGAGAACGAAGCGAGAACTTTGTTCTGATTCGGCACGTTCTGTGACCGAGTCCTCTGCACCATCGGCAGTTAACGCTCACATTCCGCTGCCGCAACCCCCATTGCAAGGAGTGCCACATGAGGTTGGGACGTATCGGGGGCGTGGTGTCCGCCATCGCGCTCGCCGCGACCATGACGGCCTGCGGCTCCAGCCAGAAGACGGTCGACGCCGACGCCTCCACGTCGGCCGCCGCCGGGGGCGCGGGCGCCCTGATCGGCGTCACGATGCCCACCAAGTCGTCCGAGCGGTGGATCCATGACGGCGACAACGTCAAGCAGCAGCTCGAACAGCTGGGCTACAAGGTCGACCTCCAGTACGCGGAGAACGACATCCCGACGCAGGCCAACCAGATCGAGAACCAGATCACCAAGGGCGCCAAGCTCCTGATCATCGCCTCGATCGACGGCACCGCGATCACCTCGCAGCTCCAGCAGGCCGCCGACGCCAAGATCCCGGTCATCTCCTACGACCGCCTGATCCGCAACAGCCCCAACGTCGACTACTACGCCACCTTCGACAACTTCAAGGTCGGCGTGCAGCAGGCGACCTCCCTGCTCAAGGGCCTCGGCGTGGACGACGGCAAGAAGGGCCCGTTCAACGTCGAGCTGTTCGGCGGCTCGCCCGACGACAACAACGCCACGTTCTTCTGGAACGGCGCCATGTCGGTGCTCCAGCCGAAGATCGACGACGGCACCCTGCTGGTCAAGAGCGGCCAGAAGGACTTCAAGACCGCCGCCATCCTGCGCTGGGACCCCGCCACGGCCCAGAAGCGCATGGAGGACATCCTCACCAAGACCTACACCGGCGGCACCAAGGTGGACGGCGTGCTCTCCCCGTACGACGGCCTGTCCATCGGCATCCTGTCGGCGCTCAAGAGCTCCGGCTACGGCACCAGCGGCCAGCCCTACCCCGTCGTGACCGGCCAGGACGCCGAGCTCGCCTCGGTCAAGTCGATCATCGCCGACGAGCAGTACTCCACCATCTTCAAGGACACCCGCAAGCTCGCCGAGCAGACGGTGAAGATGGCCGACGCGGTGCTCAAGGGCGGCAAGCCCGAGGTGAACAACACCAAGGACTACGACAACGGCAACAAGGTCGTCCCCTCCTACCTGCTCGACCCGGTGATCGTGGACAAGAGCAACTACAAGGAGATCATCGTCGGCGGCAACTACTACACCGAGGACCAGCTCAAGTAAGGGCCCGCCCCGGGGGACGGCGATCCCCCGGGGGCACTTCCCACACCTGAGCGAGGGGCATATGACCGAGCACATCTTGCGGATGAGCGGGATCACCAAGACGTTCCCCGGTGTCAAGGCGCTGCAGGACGTCAACCTGGCCGTCCGGCGCGGCGAGATCCACGCCGTCTGCGGCGAGAACGGCGCCGGCAAGTCGACGCTGATGAAGGTGCTGTCCGGGGTCTACCCGCACGGCGACTACGAGGGCGAGATCACCTTCGAGGGCAGGCGCTGCGAGTTCGCCGGCATCCGCGACAGCGAGCACGCCGGGATCGTCATCATCCACCAGGAGCTGGCGCTCAGCCCGCAACTGTCGATCGCGGAGAACATCTTCCTCGGCAACGAGCGTGCCAGGCGCGGCTTCATCGACTGGAACCGCACCAACTACGAGGCCGCCGAGCTGATGCGCCGCGTCGGCCTGCAGGAGAACCCCACCACCACGGTCTCCGACCTCGGCGTCGGCAAGCAGCAGCTCGTCGAGATCGCCAAGGCGCTGTCGAAGGAGGTGAAGCTGCTCATCCTCGACGAGCCGACCGCCGCGCTCAACGACGACGACTCGGCCCACCTGCTCGACCTGCTGCGCGGCCTGCGGGACGAGGGCATCACCTGCGTGATCATCTCGCACAAGCTCAACGAGGTGACCGCGATCGCCGACGCCGTCACGATCATCCGCGACGGCCGCACGATCGAGACCCTGGACATGGCCACCGACCACGTCACCGAGGACCGCATCATCTCCGGCATGGTCGGCCGCGCGCTGGACAACCGCTTCCCGCCGCACGAGTCGACGATCGGCGAGGAGGCCCTGCGCATCGAGGACTGGACGGTCCACAGCCCGAGCCAGCCCGGCCGGAAGGTCGTGGACGGCGCCTCGCTCACCCTGCGCAGGGGCGAGATCGTCGGCCTGGCCGGCCTGATGGGCGCCGGGCGCACCGAGCTGGCGATGAGCCTGTTCGGCCGCACGTACGGCGTGCACATCTCCGGCAAGGTCTTCAAGGACGGCGAGCCGATCGAGATCCGCAACGTGCAGGACGCGATCCGCCACGGCCTGGCCTACGCCACCGAGGACCGCAAGCGGTACGGCCTCAACCTCATCGAGGACATCAAGCGCAACATCAGCGCGGCCGGGCTCAAGGGCCTGGCCCGGCGCGGCTGGGTGAACGAGAACGAGGAGTACAGGGTCGCCGAGGAGTTCCACCGGAGCATGAACATCAAGGCGCCCAGCGTCGACAGCGTCGTCGGCAAGCTGAGCGGCGGCAACCAGCAGAAGGTCGTGCTCTCCAAGTGGATCCTGACGCAGCCTGACGTGCTCATCCTCGACGAGCCCACCCGCGGCATCGACGTCGGCGCCAAGTACGAGATCTACACGATCATCAACCGCCTCGCCGACCAGGGCAAGGCCGTGCTGGTGATCTCCAGTGAGTTGCCTGAGCTGCTCGGCCTGTGCGACCGCATCTACACGCTCTCCGAAGGTCGCGTCACCGGCGAGGTCCCCCGCCGGGAGGCCACCCAGGAAAGCCTCATGCATCTCATGACCAAGGGACAGGAGTAGCTCCGATGAGCAGCATCACGCCCGCCGACGTGCAGGTCGGCGCGGGAGGCGACGGGGGAGCGCCGCGGCGGCCCGGCCGGGTCTCGCTGGGCGGCCTGTCGCTGAACCTGCGTTCGAGCGGCATCTACATCGCCTTCGCGCTGATCATCGTGCTGTTCTCGGTGCTCACCGACGGCGCGTTGCTCCAGCCGCAGAACATCTCCAACATCATCGTCCAGAACTCCTACGTCCTGATCCTGGCGATCGGGATGATCCTGGTCATCATCGCCGGGCACATCGACCTGTCGGTCGGCTCGGTGGTGGCGGTCACCGGGGCGCTGGCCGCCGTGCTCATGGTGAACATGGGCCTGCCGTGGCCGCTGGCCCTGCTGATCACGGTGGCCGCCGGGGCGCTGATCGGGGCCTGGCAGGGGTACTGGATCGCCTACTTCGGCATCCCGGCCTTCATCGTCACGCTGGCCGGCATGCTGCTGTTCCGCGCGCTCACCATGACCGTCCTCGGCAACCAGGGCATCGGCCCGTTCCCCGACCAGGTCCGTACGCTGGCCAACGGCTTCACCGACGGCTACCTCGGCAACGTGGGCCTCGGCCCGCTGGGCGGCGCCGACCTGTTCAGCCTGATCATCGGCCTGGTCGCGATCGGCGGCATGGTCGCCGCGCAGTGGCGCACCCGCAACGCCCGCCGGGGTTACGGCCAGTCGGTCGAGCCGATGGCCGTGTTCGCGCTGAAGATGGCGGCCGGCGCCGCGCTGATCCTGTTCCTGGTCGTGCAGCTCGCCCGCTTCAAGAACCTGCCGTGGGTGCTGGTGCTGCTGGCCGCGCTGGTGCTGGCGTACTCGCTGATGGCCAACCGCACGGTCTTCGGCCGGCAGATCTACGCCATCGGCGGCAACCTCCAGGCGGCGGTCATGTCCGGCGTCAAGGTCAAGTCGGTGGTCTTCTGGATCTTCGTCAACATGGGCGTACTGGCCTCCGTCGCCGGCATCATCTTCGCCGGCCGGCTCAACCAGGCGGGCCCGACCGCGGGCAACAGCTTCGAGCTGGACGCCATCGCGGCGGCCTTCATCGGCGGCGCGGCCGTCCAGGGCGGCGTGGGCAAGGTCGTCGGCGCGATCACCGGCGGTCTGATCATGGCTGTCATCAACAACGGCATGTCGCTCATCGGTTCGCCCAGCGAGCGCGTGATGCTCGTCAAGGGCGCCGTGCTGCTGGCCGCCGTCGCGTTCGACGTGTGGACCAAGCGGCGCGCCGGCGCCTCCCGCTGACCACCGCAGGCCCCGGCAAGCCCCGCGAAAGGAGAACCCGTGGTACCGAGCCCCAGGCCGCGTCCGCCGGTCATGGCCGACGTGGCCAAGGAAGCCGGCGTGTCGCACCAGACGGTCTCACGGGTGCTCAACGACCACCCGAACGTCCGGGCCGACACCCGCGCCCGGGTGGAGGAGGCGATCGTCCGGTTGGGCTACCGGCGCAACCTGGTCGCCCGCGCGCTGGTCACCAAGCGGTCGCGCACCCTCGGGGTGGTGAGCTTCGACACCACCCTGTACGGCCCGGCCAGCATGGTCTACGGCATCGAGCAGGCGGCCAGGACCGCCGGTTACTTCGTCAGCATCGTGAGCCTGAAGTCGATCGACGCGGCCGGCGTCCGCGACGCGCTCGACTACCTGGCCGAGCAGAGCGTCGACGGGGTGGTGGTGGTCGCGCCGCAGCGCTCGGCCGCCGCCGCCCTGGAGAGCCTGCCGCCCGGGGTGCCCGCGGTGGTGGTCGAGGGCGCGCACGGCGCCGACGTCTCCGCGGTCTGCATCGACCAGGTCGAGGGCGCCAGGCTCGCCACCCGGCACCTGCTGGACCTGGGCCACGAGACGGTCTGGCACGTCGCGGGGCCGCCCGACTGGCTGGAGACCGAGGGGCGCGTCGAGGGCTGGCGCTCCACGCTGGAGGCGGCCGGCCGCCCGGTGCCCGAGCCGCTGCCCGGCGACTGGAGCCCGCGCGCCGGGTACGCGGCCGGCCGGCGCCTGGCCGGGATGGACGGGGTCACCGCGGTGTTCGCCGCCAACGACCAGATGGCGCTGGGCGTGCTGCGCGCGCTCAGCGAGGCCGGGGTGCCCGTCCCGGGGCGGATCAGCGTCGTGGGCTTCGACGACATCCCCGAGTCCGAGTTCTTCTCCCCGCCGCTCACCACGGTCCGGCAGGACTTCGACGTGGTGGGCCGCCACTGCATCGAGGTGCTGCTGCGGCAGATCGACGCCGGGCCGGCGGCGTACGAGCGCATGGTGGTGCGTCCCAGCTTCGTCGTCAGGTCCAGCACCGCGCCGGCCCGATAGCCGGCAGGCGAACAGACAACTCTCTGGAGTGCAATGTGAACGCTAACAAGTTCGTGGTCGGAGTGGACTTCGGCACGCTGTCGGGGCGTGCGGTCGTCGTCCGCGTGTCCGACGGCGCCGAGCTGGGCAGCGCCGTCCACGAGTACGCCGAGCGCGTCATCGAGCACACGCTCCCCGGCACCGGCGTGCGGCTCGGCCCCGACTGGGCGCTGCAGTCGCCGCGCGACTGGCTGGACGTGCTGCGCGTGGCCGTGCCCGGGGCCCTGGCCGCCGCCGGGGTCGCCGCCGAGGACGTGATCGGCATCGGCACCGACTTCACCGCCTGCACCGTCCTGCCGGCCACGGCCGACGGCACCCCCCTGTGCTTCGAGACGCCCGAGCAGCCGCACGCCTGGCCGAAGCTGTGGAAGCACCACGCCGCCCAGCCGCACGCCGACCGCATCAACGAGCTGGCCGCGCGGCGGGGCGAGAGCTGGCTGCCGCGCTACGGCGGCAAGATCTCCTCGGAGTGGGAGTTCGCCAAGGCCCTGCAGGTCCTTGAGGAGGCCCCCGAGGTGTACGCCAGGGCCGAGCGCTGGATCGAGGCGGCCGACTGGATCGTCTGGCAGCTGTCCGGCGTCGAGAGCCGCAACATCTGCACGGCCGGCTACAAGGGCGTCTTCCAGGACGGGAGCTACCCCTCCGAGGACTTCCTCGCCGCCCTCGACCCCGGCTTCTCCGGCTTCGCCGGCAAACTGGCCACCGGCGTGGTCGGCGACGACGTCAACGGCACCACCCTGGCCCCCCTCGGCGGCCTGGCCGGTGTGCTGACGGCGCGGGCGGCCGGGTGGACCGGGCTGCCCGAGGGCATCGCCGTGGCCGTCGGCAACGTGGACGCCCACGTCACCGCCGCCGCCGCGGACGCCGTGCGCCCCGGCCAGATGGTGGCCATCATGGGCACCTCCACCTGCCACATCATGCCCAGCGACCGGCTGGCCGAGGTGCCCGGGATGTGTGGTGTCGTCCGGGACGGCATCGTGCCCGGCCTGTGGGGCTACGAGGCCGGCCAGTCCGCCGTCGGCGACATCTTCGCCTGGTACGTCGACACCTTCGGCACAGACGGCCACGAGCGCCTGACCGAGCTGGCCGAGCAGCAGGCCGTCGGCGCGCACGGGCTGGTCGCGCTCGACTGGTTCGGCGGCAACCGCTCGGTGCTCGTGGACCACGACCTGTCCGGCGTGATCGTCGGCCAGACCCTCGCCACCAGGCCCGAGGACGTCTACCGCGCGCTCATCGAGTCCACCGCGTACGGCGCCCGCATGATCGTCGAGACGTTCGAGAAGTCCGGCGTGCCCGTCGAGGAGTTCGTGGTCGCCGGCGGGCTGCTGAAGAACCGCTTCCTCATGCAGGTCTACGCCGACGTGCTGCGCCGCCCGCTGTCGGTCATCGGCTCCGACCAGGGCCCCGCGCTCGGCTCGGCCGTCCACGCGGCCGTCGCCGCCGGGGCCTACCCGGGCATCGAGGAGGCCGCCGCGGCGATGGGCAAGCGCACGCGGGCGGCGTACGTGCCGGACGAGGCCCGCGCCGACGCCTACGACCGCCTGTACGCCCAGTACCGCGAACTGCACGACCACTTCGGGGACGGGCGCATGCTGCACGCCCTCCGCGCGATCAGGAACGAGGCCGCCAAGTGAACCACGAGGCAATGAGAGCGACCGTCGCCGGGCTGCACGCCGAGCTGGTGAACTACGGCCTGGTCGTCTGGACCGCGGGCAACGTCTCGGGCCGCGTCCCGGGCGAGGACCTGTTCGTCATCAAGCCGTCCGGAGTCTCCTACGACGAGCTGACCCCGGAGAACATGGTCGTCTGCGACCTCGACGGCAACCTGGTCGAGGGGGCCCACGCGCCCTCCAGCGACACCGCCGCGCACGCCTGCGTCTACCGCGAGATGCCCGAGGTCGGCGGCGTCGTGCACACCCACTCGACCTACGCCTCGGCGTGGGCGGCCCGCGGCGAGCCGATTCCGTGCGTGCTGACGGCCATGGCCGACGAGTTCGGCGGCGAGATCCCGGTCGGCCCGTTCGCGCTGATCGGGGACGACTCCATCGGCCAGGGCATCGTGCAGACGCTCAAGGGCCACCGCTCGCCGGCCGTCCTCATGCAGAACCACGGCGTCTTCAGCATCGGCAAGGACCCCAAGGCCGCCGTCAAGGCCGCCGTGATGTGCGAGGACGTGGCCCGCACCGTCCACGTGTCCAGGCAGCTCGGCACGCCGCTGCCCATCGGCCCGGCCCACATCGACCGCCTGTACGACCGCTATCAGAACGTCTACGGACAGAGGAGCCCGCGTTGAACATCTGGTTTCTGACCGGCAGCCAGGGACTGTACGGCGAGGACACGCTGAGCCAGGTGGCCGAGCAGTCGCGGCGCATCGCCGAGCAGCTTCCCGTGCCCGTGCAGTGGCGGCCCGTGCTGACCGACGCCGCCGCGATCAGGCGCGTCATGCTGGAGGCCAACGCGGACGACGAGTGCGCCGGCGTCATCTCCTGGATGCACACCTTCTCCCCGGCCAAGATGTGGATCGCCGGCCTCGACGCGCTGCGCAAGCCGCTGCTGCACCTGCACACCCAGGCGAACGTCGAGCTGCCGTGGAGCTCCATCGACATGGACTTCATGAACCTCAACCAGGCCGCGCACGGCGACCGCGAGTTCGGGTTCGTGCAGACCCGGCTCGGCGTGCCGCGCAAGACCGTCGCCGGGCACGTCAGCGACCCGGCCGTCGGCGCGCGCATCGAGGCGTGGGCGCGCGCGGCCAGGGGCGTGGCCGAGGTGCGGGCGCTCAAGCTGGCCCGCTTCGGTGACAACATGCGCGACGTGGCCGTGACCGAGGGCGACAAGGTCGAGGCGCAGCTCCGGTTCGGCGTCTCGGTCAACACCTACGGCGTCAACGACCTGGTCGAGGCCGTGGACGCGGCCTCCGACGCCGACGTGTCGGCACTGGTGAAGGAGTACGCCGAGCTGTACCGGGTGGCCCCCGAGCTGCTCGGCGAGCGCCACGAGTCGCTGCGGTACGCCGCCAGGATCGAGCTGGGCCTGCGCGGTTTCCTGGAGCGCGGCGGCTTCCGTGCCTTCACCACGAACTTCGAGGACCTCGGCGGCCTGCGCCAGCTGCCCGGCCTGGCCGTGCAGCGCCTGATGGCCGACGGCTACGGCTTCGGCGGCGAGGGCGACTGGAAGACCTCGGTCCTGCTGCGCACCCTCAAGGCGATGAGGCCGGGCGGGACGTCGTTCATGGAGGACTACACCTACGACCTGACGCCCGGGAACGAGCTCATCCTCGGCGCGCACATGCTGGAGGTGTGCCCGTCCATCGCCGCCGGGACGCCGTCGTGCGAGATCCACCCGCTGGGCATCGGCGGGCGGGAGGACCCGGTGCGGCTGGTGTTCGACGCCGCACCCGGCCCCGGCATCGTCGTCGGCCTGGCCGACATGGGCGACCGGTTCCGCCTGGTGGCCAACGAGATCGACGTCGTCGCGCCGCCGCAGCCGCTGCCGAAGCTGCCCGTGGCCCGTGCCGTCTGGTCGCCGCGGCCGAACCTGCGCACCTCGACCGAGTCCTGGCTGAGCGCCGGGGCGCCGCACCACACCGTGCTGTCCACGGCCGTCGGGCGCGAGGAGCTGACCGACCTGGCCGACATGCTCGGCGTGGAGCTGCTGGTGATCGACAAGGACACGACGACGGCGCAGTTCGCCAAGGAGCTCCGCTGGAACCAGGCGTACTACCGGCTCGCCCAGGGCTTCTAGTCCTCCGGCGGCTTCTTCGGGGCGTTCCTGCGCTGCTCCTCGGCACGTTCGCGGCAGCGGCGCAGGAACTCCGCGTCGTCGTCGGGGTTGGTGGCGGCGAAACGCCCCGGGCGGTCGTACTCGGGGAACGCGCTCGGGCGTGAGGCCGCCTGCGGGGCGCGTTCGGGACGGCCGGCCACGAGCCAGATGACCGAGCCGACCAGCGGGAACAGCAGGACCACCAGCACCCATACGATCTTGGGCAGGTTCCTGCAGACCGCGTCCGGCGTGGTGATCACGTCGAAGAGGCAGTAGAGCCACAACACGAGGGTGGCCAGGCCCATGGCCTCGGACAGATACAGCACTTGGCCGAACGTAGTGACGGGCGGGGGAGTCGGCAAGGGAAACCGGATGAATAGGGTGAAGCCGTGATGTTGACCAACTGGGCGGGCAACACCGCCTTCCGGGCGCGGGCCGTCCACCGTCCCGTCTCGCTCGACGAGCTGCGCGGCATGGTGGCCGCCAGTGACCGGGTGCGGGCCCTGGGCAGCGGTCATTCCTTCAACGACGTCGCCGACTCCACCGGCGACCTCGTCGTGCTCAACCGCATGCCCGCGACGATCGAGATCGACAGCGCGGCGCGCAAGGTCCGGGTCGCGGCCGGCACCACGTACGCGCGGCTGGCCGAGGCGGTGCACGCGGCCGGGTTCGCGCTGGAGAACATGGCCTCGCTGCCGCACATCTCGATCGCCGGCTCGGTCGCGACCGGCACGCACGGCTCCGGCGACGCCAACCGCTGCCTGGCCGCCGCCGTGTCCGGTCTGGAGCTGGTCACCGCCGACGGCTCGCTGCTGTCGTTGTCCCGCGGGGACGCCGGCTTCGCCGGCGCGGTCGTCTCGCTGGGCGCCCTCGGCGTCGTCCACACGCTGACGCTCGACCTCGTACCGGCCTTCGAGCTGCGCCAGTACGTCCGCGAGGGCCTGACGCCCGACGCGCTCGACGGATTCGACGACATCATGGCCGGCGGCTACAGCGTCAGCCTGTTCACCGACTGGCGCGACACCCGGATCTGGCTGAAGCGCCGCGATGAGTTCACCGGCGACTCCTGGCACGGCACCCGCCCCGCCCCCGCCCCCCGGCACCCGCTGGCCGGGATGCCCGCCGACGCCTGCACCACGCAGCTCGGCGTGCCGGGCCCCTGGCACGAACGGCTGCCGCACTTCCGGCCCGACGCCCCACCGAGCGGCGCAGGCGACGAGCTCCTGTCGGAGTTCCTGCTGCCCCGGGCGCACGCGGTCGCGGCGCTGCGCGAGCTGTACGCCGTCGGCGACCGCGTCCGGCCGGCCCTGCAGATCTCGGAGGTGCGCACGATCGCCGCCGACGACCTGTGGCTCAGCCCGTTCCGCGACCGCGACAGCGTCGGCGTGCACTTCACCTGGATCAGGGACGTCGCCACCGTGCTCCCGGCGATCGACCTGGTCGAGCGGACGCTCGCGCCCTTCGAGCCGCGGCCGCACTGGGGCAAGCTGTTCACCCGCCGCCCGGCCTGCCCCGGCGACTTCCGCGAGCTGGCCGGGCGGCTGGACCCGGCGGGCAAGTTCGCCAACGACTTCGTCCGGCTACTGCTGGGGGAGTAGCGGCGCGCGCCGGGCATGCGCCCGCCGTCGTAGCGGGCCACCGGTCCGGCGGACGATGTGCCGGCCGGGCCGTCGCGGCATCGTGGAGCCCATGACCGATCACCCGTTCAGATTCGGGGCCGTCGCCGGTTACGCCCCCACCGCGCAGGCCTGGACCGGGCTGGCCCGCAGGGTCGAGAGCCTCGGCTTCTCCACCCTGCTCGTCCCCGACACGCTCGGGACGCTGTCGCCGTTCGCCGCCGCGGCCGCGGCCGCCGCCGTCACCACGACGTTGCGCGTCGGCACGTACGTGGTCAGCGCCCCGTACCGCACGCCCGAGACCGTCGCCTGGGAGACCGCCACCCTGCACACCCTCACCGGAGGACGCTTCGAGCTGGGGCTGGGCGCCGGCCGGCCGGGCGCCGAGCAGGACGCGGCGGCGCTCGGCGTGCCGTTCGGCAGCCCGGCCGAGCGCGTGGAACGCCTGGCCGCGACGATCGACGCGGTCAAGGACGTGCCGATCCTGGTCGCCGCGACGGGCGCCCGCGTGCTGGGGCTGGCCGCGCGCAAGGCCGACACGGTGGCGCTCGGCGTGCCGCCGCAGCATACCGAGGACCAGGTCGCCGCCAAGCTGGACGAGCTGTACGAGCTGGCCGGCGACCGCTTCCACGACCTGGAGCTCGGCATGAACCTGGTGGCCGCCGGCGGCGAGCCGCCCGCCTGGCTGACCGGCCGCTTCGGCCCGCTCGGCCCCGAGGCCACCGGCCTGCTCACCGGCACCCCCGACGAGATGGCCGACGTCCTGCGGCGGCGCAGGGACCGGCTCGGGATCTCGTACGTGACGGTGAACGCCCAGTTCATCGACGCCTTCGCGCCCGTCGTGGAACGTCTGGCCGGTACCTGACGGAAGCTGACAGGTAAGACCGGCAGGATGCCTCCCATGACCGCAAAGGGAACCTTCGACACCGCCGGCTGGGACGCCAAGCCGCCCTTCGACGACCGCGACGGCGTCGCGCTCGGCCTCGTCAGCATGACCAAGACCTTCCACGGCGACCTGACCGGGACGAGCGTCGTCCATCTGATGGTGGCCTCGACCCCGGTCGAGGACTCGCGCGTGTACGTGGCGCTGGAACGCATCGAGGGCACCCTGGAGGGCCGGAAGGGCGGCTTCGTCGTGGCGCACCACGCGACGAGCGACCGCGGAGGGCAGTCGCTGACCATCACGATCGTGCCCGACTCGGGCGTCGGCGAGCTGACCGGCATCACGGGACGGATGAACATCACCATCGCCCCGGACGGCTCGCACTCCTACACCCTGGACTACGAGCTGCGGGCGGAGAACTGACCCAGGCGGACGCCCGGGTGGATGAGGGGTGGAGCTATGGGGATTCGAACCCCAGACCTCCTCCATGCCATGGAGGCGCGCTACCAACTGCGCCATAGCCCCTTGCTGCGGTCACAAGTGTACAGGGCTTCGGGGCCCGCGACACACATGCGCGTACCAGGCATACGCTCGGTCAAATCTTGCTACTCTCCGTGCCATGTCCAGCGTGCAGGCCGTCCCGTTGACCCCGCGGTGCGCGAAGATCCTCGCCGCTCGTGAGCATGCCGTCGTCGAGGTCAGCGCGTTCAACGGGTTCTTCACCCTGCGGGCCATCCGCAGCCTGCTGGAGTGGGCCACCCGCACGTTCACCGGCGTGCACGTGCTCGTGCCGGGCGTCGAGCTGGCCGGCACGCTGGTGGCGCGCGGGCTCCCGTCCGGGGCGGCGCTGATCAAGGCGCGGTCGGCGGCCAACAACACGCGCAACCGGGTGATCCGGGTGCTCGAAGGCATGGGCGCGGCCAACGCCACCGTCTTCGACTGGAACGAGCTGGCCGGCAACCGCGCCTACCGGCGCTCCCGGCGGGAGCTGGAACGGCTGGCCGCGAAAGACGTCGCGTTCCGCGCGCGGTGCGTGGCGGCGGTGCTGCCGAGCGTCGGCGGGCAGGAGCTCACCCCCGAGCAGGCCGCGAACGCGCTGCCCTTCCTGCTGGCCGGGCTGCCGCTGGTGCTGAACAGCCCGGCGATCCTGCGCACGGGCTCGTCGGTGTTCTGCCATCCCGAGCCCATGCCGCTGGTGGGGGAGCTCTACGCGGGCACACTGCCCGTCTCGCGCTCGCCCCACCAGGGCTTCGTCGCCTCCCGGCCGGCCCCCGACCCCGCCTGAGCCGGCCCGGCTCCGGTCAGCCGACCGAGCGGGCCTTGTCGATCAGGGTGACCAGCTCGGCGACCATCGGGTCCTCCGAGGTCCGCGACAGGCGCTCGGCGTGCTCGCGCAGCGCCGGCAGGTCCAGGCCGAACGCCTTCCTGTCGCGCAGGTAGACCGCGAAGGCCGCGACCACCACGTCCACCTGCAGCCGGACCGGCGTACCGGTCCAGATCGAGGGGTTCAGCTCGTCGGCCCGCAGCGACTTGCCGGCCTCGGAGGCCGCCCGGGTGTCGGGGTCCTGCCAGCGCACGGTCGCCTGGGCGAGCTGGCCTCGCGCGCCCGGCTTGAGGTGGAGGGCGTACAGGGCCGTGACCGAGTGGCCGGGGCCGATCTCGCCGCCGTCGCGGCTGTCGTCACGGAACTCCTCGGCCGACATCGCGCGGTTCTCGTAGCCGATGAGCTGGTAGCTCTCCACGACCGAGGGGTTGAAGACGACCTGCGCCTTGGCGTCGCGGGCCCGTACCTCGATGTTGGCCGGGAGCCGGGTGGTGAAGACCTTCTCGGCCTCCTGCTCGGAGTCCACGTAGACGGCCATGCCGTCGCCGTTGTCGGCGAGCTGCTCCATCAGCTCGTCGCCGTAGTCGCGGCCGACGCCGACGGTGAGCAGCGTGACCTGCTTGCCCGCGTACTCCTTGACCTGCTCCACGATGGTCCGCCACTCGGTCTCGCCCTGGTTGGCCAGGCCGTCGGAGAGCAGGACGACCCGGTTCGTGGCGGCGGCCCGGAACGCCTGGGACGCCTCCCGGTACCCGGCCAGGACGCCGCTCTGCAGGTTCGTGCCGCCCTCGGTGGCCAGTTCGTCCACCGCGGCGTGGAGCTGGCTCCGGGCGGTGAGCGGCGTCATGGAGGCCAGCACCTCCGCCTCGTCGCTGAACGCCACGAGCGACACCTGGTCGCCGGGCGCGAGCTGGTCGAGCAGCTTGTGCAGGGCCGACTTGACCAGGTCGAGGCGGCCGGTCTCGGCCATCGAGCCGGAGACGTCGACCACGAACGTGAGGTTGGCCGGGCGGCGCGCGGCCGAGTCGGAGGCGCGGGTCTGCAGGCCCACGCGGAGCACGGCCTCGTCGCGGCCGGGCAGCCGCGCGCCGTCCACGTGCACGGCGAAGCCGTCGTCGGCGGGCTGCGCGTAGTCCTGCCCGAAGGCGTTGACCCACTCCTCGGGGCGGATCTCGGCGGGCGCGGGCCAGCGCCCTTCCTGGAGCGTACGGCGGGCGTAGCCGTACGAGGCGGTGTCCACGTCCAGGGCGAAGGTGGAGATCTGCGCCGTGGTCGTGTCCTGCTCGGTTTCCTGGGTGCCGGCCGGGGACGCGCTCGGCACGGGCTGACGCTGCGTGTCGGACAGGGGGGCCCGCGCGGCGCTGCCGCTCGACGATCCGCCGGAGCCGCCGCACGCGGCGAGTCCGAGAAGCGCGGCGAGCCCGACGCTGATGGCCAGGGGACGAATGGCTAAGGGGCGACATCTCATCGCAACCACCTCCGCGTCCTATGACGGAGATCGGCGCGGGAGCGGCCGGGCCGGAGACGCAAGCGAGCACAAACCGCGATCGTCACGTGATCAGTTGTGACAAATACGGATAAATGTGCTGGGCGGGGATGAGCGGCGCGGACGGTCGCGCGGGCCCGGAGGAGGCCGCCGTCGCCCCGTCGTTACCGGCCGTCGCCCGGTCGTTATCGACCTCGTCCGGCCGCGGCCCGGTCGCCGTCACCAGTGCAGCAGGAGCAGTTCGGCGGAGAAGCCGGGGCCCAGCGCCATCAGCACGGCGGGCAGCCCGGGGTGCCCGCGGGTCTCCTGGAGCACGTGGAGCACCGAGACCGACGACAGGTTCCCGTACGTCCGCAGCGACCGCCATGTCACGTCCAGGGCCCTGGGGTCGAGGTCGAGGCTCTGCACGATCTTGTCGATGACCTTGGGCCCGCCGGGGTGGCAGATCCACGTCGGCACCTGGTCGGGGGTCAGGCCGTAGTCGGCCAGGAAGGCCCTGATGTCGTCGGCCAGCACCTGGTCCACGAAGTGGGTGAGATCGGCGTCGAGCACGATGTGGAAGCCGTGGTCGCCCACCTCCCATCCCATCAGGTGCTCGGTGTCGGGGTAGAGCCTGCTGCGGGTGGCGACCACCTCGGGGCCCCGGCCGCGCCCGGTGGCCACGACGGCCGCCGCGCCGTCCCCGAACAGGCCGCTGGCGATCATGTTGGCGATCGAGGAGTCGTCGCGCTGGATGGTCAGCGAGCACAGCTCCACGCAGACCAGCACGGCGGCGTGGTCGGGCCAGCCGCGCAAGTAGTCGTGCAGGCGCGACAGGCCCGAGGCCCCGGCCGCGCAGCCCAGGCCGAACACCGGCACCCGCTTGACGTCGCCGCGCAGCCCGAGGCGCTGGGCGAGTTTGGCGTCCAGCGAGGGCGTGGCCAGGCCCGTGGTCGAGCAGAACAGCAGGTGGTCGATCTTCTCCGGCGGCACGTCGGCCTTTTCGAGGGCGCCTCTGACGGCCTGTTCGCCCAGGTCGAGGGCGACCTCGACGTACATGGCGTTGGCGCGGGCGAAAGAGTCGAGCTTGGTGTAGCCGTCCAGCGGGAGTGCGAGGTTGCGGCCCACGACGCCGGTGGCCGCGTGGAAGTGCCGCAGCAACTCCTCGTCGCAGTCCGTCAGACGGGAGAACGCTTCGGTGATCTCCGCCTGCTCGTAGCGGTGATCGGGGAAAACGGTCTCTACCCCCGAAATATGCATATATCACTCCTGCCGCAGGGAGCGGAGCGCTAACCTGCTCGCGCCGGATATGGGCGGTTAATATGCGGATGTGCCGCTTCCGACCTCCGGCCGACCGCCCTCCACCCACGCCGCCCCGCTTCCGGCCCCCGTCCGGCTGCCGCTTCCGGTTCCCGCCCGGCTGCCCACGGTCGCCGTGCTGGCCTTCGACGGGATGGCGCCGTTCGAGCTGGGGTGCGTCGTGGAGTTCTTCGGGCTGCCCCGGCCCGAGCTGGACGTGCCCTGGTACGACCTCAAGGTGTGCGCCGAGACCGCCGAGCCGCTGCGCGTGGTCGGCGGGTTCACCATGCAGGCCGCGCACGGGCTCGACGTCCTGGCCGGGGCCGGGACGGTCATCGTGCCCGGCGTGGCCGACGTCCGGGGCGAGGTCTCGGGCGAGCTGGTCGAGGCGCTGCGCCTGGCCCACGGCCGGGGCGCCCGGATGGTGTCGATCTGCTCCGGCGCGTTCGCGCTGGCCGCCGCCGGTCTCCTGGACGGCCGCGAGGCCACCACCCACTGGAGGTACGCCGACCTGCTCCAGCGACGCTTCCCCGCCGTCCGCGTCAACCCCTCGGTCCTGTACGTGGACGGCGGCGACGTGCTGACCAGCGCGGGCAGCGCGGCCGGCCTCGACCTGCTCGTCCACCTGGTACGCACCGACCACGGGCCGAACGTGGCCAACGCCGTCGCCCGCCGCCTGGTCGTCCCGCCGCACCGGGAGGGCGGTCAGGCCCAGTTCATCGAGGCCGCCGTCACACCCGTGGCCGACGACGGCGGCGTGGCCAGGGCCATGGGGTGGGTGCTCGAGCACCTGGCCGAGCCGATCGGCGTGGCGGACCTGGCCGCGGTGGCGCACATGTCGCAACGCTCGTTCATCAGGCACTTCAAACGGCAGACGGGGACCAGCCCACTGCGGTGGGTGATCTCGCAGCGGGTGGCGGCGAGCCTGCCGATGCTGGAGTCGACGGCGGCGCCGGTGGAGGAGATCGGGGCGGCGGTCGGGTTCGAGAGCCCGGCGACGTTCCGGCACCACTTCACGCGCGCCATGCGCACCTCGCCCTCCGCCTACCGCCGCACCTTCGGCGCCTGACTCAACCCGTTGCCGGGTGGCCGGGGCGGGGGAGCAGGCCGTCCACCAGGGTGCGCAGCCCCAGCTCGTAGGTGTCCTCGGCGGTGAGCTCGGCCCAGCGGCCGCCCAGTTCGGCCAGGCGGGGCAGGGCGGCCGGGTCGAGACCGGCGAAGACCTGGTCGCGGTAGGTCGGCCCGCCCTCCTCGCGCCTGCGCCCGGCAGCCGCGCGGATGGCGATCTCGCCCGCCGTGTAGTGCCAGATGATCCGGTAGAGGTGTACGGCGCGCTCGGCCGTCAGGCCCGCGTCGAGGGCCGCGTCGATGATCTTCTCCGGGTACCACAGCGCGCCTACCGCGAGCAGGTCGTCGGCGCGCAGCACGTCCACCGCCCACGGGCAGCCGGCCACCCCGTCGCGCATGGCCAGGGCCACGACGACCACGCGTTCGCGCGGGTCGGCGGGCAGGTCGGGGCGCGGCAGCCCGGCCGCGTACTCGTCGAGCAGGAGCAGCAGGAGCTCCTCCTTGTCGCGGACGTGGTGGTAGAGCGCCATCGGCGTGCTGCCGACCTCCTTGGCCAGCCTGCGCATGGTCAGCCCGCCGACTCCGTCGGCCTCGATGACCCGGTGCGCCGCTGCCACGATGTCCGCCCGCGAGATCCGGGGCGGCCTTCCAGTGCGTGCGGGCATGCCGTCATGTTACTTTCTATACATGTATAAAAAGGCATCTCCCTGGACGGCGGTGGTGGTCCTGGCGTTCGCCGTCGCCGTCGGGTCACTCCAGATGACCGTCGTCGTGCCGATGCTCCCGCTGCTCCAGAGGCAGCTCGGCGCGTCACCCACCTCCGTCTCCTGGACGCTCACCGCCGGCCTGCTGTCCGGCGCGGTCGCGATCCCGCTGCTGTCCCGGCTCGGCGACATGTACGGCCGCCGCGCCGTCGCCCTGTCCGCGCTCGCCCTGCTCGTGGCCGGTGCGGCGGTCGCCGCCCTGTCCGGCACGCTCGGCGCGGTGATCGCGGGACGGGTGCTCCAGGGCGTGTCCGCCGCGCTGCTCCCGCTGGCCATGGGGCTGGCCAGGCAGGCGGTCCCCGCCCACCGGCTGGCCACGGCGATCGGCGTGCTGAGCGCCACCATCGGCGTGGGCAGCGGCGGCGGCATGATCCTGGCCGGGCTGGTCGGCGGCGACCACCGGGCCATGTTCTGGATCCTGGCGGCGCTGGGCGCGCTGAGCTTCGTCCTGGTGGCGGCCCTGGTGCGGGAGGCCGTGCCGGCCGGGCCCGCGGGGCGTCCCGACCTGGTGGGGGCCGTGCTGGTCGCCGGCTGGCTGGTCTGCCTGCTGCTCGCGATCAGCAAGGGCGGCGCCTGGGGCTGGACGTCGCCGCCGACGTGGGGGCTGCTCGCGGGGGCGGTGGTGCTCGCGGTGGCGTGGGTGGCCACGGCCCGGCGCACCGCCTCGCCGCTGATCGAGATCCCCATGCTGCTGCACCGGGGCACGGTCGGGGCCACGGTGGCCTCGTTCCTCATCGGGTTCGCGCTGTTCGGGGCGATCACCACGCTGTCGGCGGTCGCCCAGGGCGCCCTCGGGGCCTCGGTGCTGCAGGTGGGGCTGTACCTGCTGCCCACCACGGTGCTGATGCTCGCCGTCTCAATGCTGGCCGGGCCGCTGATGCGGCGCTTCCCGGCCGCGGCGCTGGTCTCCGGCGGCTCCGCGCTGGTCACCGCCGCCGCGGTGTGGCTGATGGTCTTCCGCGACACCGCCGCCGACCTGTACGGGGCCGCCGCCGTCCTCGGCCTCGGCGTGGGCCTGGTCTACGCGGCGCTCGGCACGATGGCCGTCGAGCACGTCGAACCGGCCAAGACCGCGGCGGCCGGCGGCGTGAACGCGCTGGTCAGAGTCGTGGGCAGCAGCCTGGCCGGAGCCGTCGGCGCGGCCGTGTCGGCCGCCGGGGGAGCCGGCTGGAGCTTCGGCGTCGCCGCCGGGGCCGCCCTGCTGGCCGCCGTGTTCGCGGCCGTCCACCGGGCGAGGGCGGTGGTGTGGGCATGAGCGCGGAACAGCGCCTGATCGCGTGGGGCGACGAGCTGGTGAAGCTGCACGACGGCTTCCGGCGGGAGCTGGCACGCCTGCGGGCCGGTGGCGAGGGGTTCGACCTGCGTACGCACTGCCTGGCCTTCTGCGACGCCCTGCACGCCCACCACGAGGGCGAGGACGCGGTCCTGTTCCCGCACCTGGCCGCCGAGCGCCCCGAGCTGGCCGGCGTCCTGGCCCGGCTGGGCGCCGAGCACCGCGTGGTGGCCCGGCTGGTCGCCCGCGTCCGCGACCTGGCCGGCACGGACGCGGGCGACGAGCTCGACCGGCTGGCCGCCGAGCTGGAGGCCCACCTGGACTACGAGGAGGAACAGCTCGTCCCGCTGCTGAACGGCATGACCTCGATGCCCGAGAACCTGTGAGCCCGCCGCCCGTCGTCAGCGGGTGACGGGCGGGTTGAAGCGGTGGTGTTCCGGCGGCGTCCAGCCCGCCCCGACCGTGCCGGCCACCTCCGTGTACGCGGTCAGCCCGAACCGCACCGACCGTTGCTCCGCGGCCCAGTCCACCTCCGCCCGCCCGGTCAGGTGGAGGGTCCGGCCACTGTCCCAGTCGACGAACAGCAGCCCGGCGGCCGGGTCGAGCTCCAGGTTGCCGAGCGTCATGTACATCGAGTTGCCGACGTAGTCCGGGAACTCCAGCGACCCGGGCCCGGTCACCCGGACGAACCCCGGGTTGCCGCCGCGATGGGAGACGTCGGCCCCCAGGCCCGCGGCGCGGGTGGCGATGAAGAACGTGTCGGCCCGCTCGATCCACTCGACGTGGCCCGGCGCGAGCCGCGCCCCGCCGCCGACGACCTCCGGGACGCCGGGGGCGGCGGTGGGCTCGCGGGCCTGGATGTACTTGGGGCAGTTGGAGTACACCTGCTCCGTCCAGATCACCAGGCCGCCGCCGGCCTGCACGGCGGTGCCGTTCACGCGCATCCGGCGCCGGGTGTGCGGCTCGATGGCCAGCAGCCCGATGTCGCGTTCCGCCGTGAACAGGCCCCGCAGCGGCGCCGCGGGCAGGGCGCGGACGGTGATCGTGCGATCGTCGTCGGCGTCGGCGAACCCCGGCGGCCCGGTCAGCACGTCGGCCCACACCTGCCCGAGGTCGTCGGCCGCGCCCGCGACCAGCAGGTGCTGCGCACCCAGGAACGCGGCGGCCACCTCGGGGATCTCGGGACGGGTGCGCGAGCTGCCGAACGCGCCCGGCGTCCGCACCCCGGCGCGGGCCTGGACGGCGATCTCCCCTGGATGTCTCATTTAGAAGAATCCGCAGGTGGGAGCGCCGGCGGTGGGAGCGGGACGGTCGCCGGCGGCGCCGGGGGCGGAGATCTCCAGCCGGATGCCGTCGGGGTCCTCGAAGAACACGCCGCCGGAGGAGGCGCCCTCGCCGTGGGGGACCACGCCGTCGTGGTGCAGCTTCGCGCCGATCTCCCTGATGACCTGCTCGGCCCTGCGCACCGCGTCGAGGTCCTCGACCTGGAAGGACAGGTGGTGCAGGCCGGGCAGGGCGGTGGGGAAGCGGCCCTCGCTCTGCTGCCAGAGCGTGACCACGAGCTTGCCGTCCTGGGCGAGGAGGGCGTAGCGGCGGCCGTCCTCGGCGGACTCGCTGGCGACGGTGAAGCCGAAGACGCGGCCGTAGAACTCCTTCGACCTGTCGAGGTCGGTGACATTGAGCCCGACGTGCCCGGTCCGGAACGACATACGACTCTCCTCGTCTAACGGTTGCACGACCGAGTGGCCGTTAGAAATCAATATAACGGCAAAAGTCGGTCGTTGGCGTTAGAAGGGGTTATTTCTTGTGCTCCCGGTAGTGCCGCGCCGCCCGTGCGCGGTTGCCGCACGCCGGCGAGCACCATTCCTGGCGCGGGTGCTCCTTGACGAAATAGAGCACGCAGCGCGGCGCCCCGCAGGTGCGGAGCAGGACGTGCTCGGGGCCGGCCAGGAACTCCATGGCCGCGACGGCGAGCCGCCCCCGCAGGCGCGTGGACGGGTTCGCCTTGACCGCGGGGACCATGGTCAGCGCCGGCTCGCCGGTCCACGACAGGTGCGGGGCCGTGGGGGCGGCCAGGGCGGTCGCGTTGACGAGGGCCAGCGACTCGGCGAAACCGGGCAGCGTGGCCGCGTCCGCGACGCTCGGCGGCTCCGGCGCGATCGCCCTGGCCAGCAGCGCCCTGACGGCCTGGCGCAGGCGTACGGTCTGCTCGCGCAGCTCCTCCGTGGCGGTGAAGTCGGGCGGCAGGCCCAGGTCGGCCGCGTGCTCGCGGAGCCATCCGGTCATCGCGGCGGCGTCGCCGAGCCGGTCGACGGGCCCGTGGCGGTCGGCCCTGACCGTGCCGGCGAACTCCATGGTCAGCGTGGTGGACATGGCTCCAATCTAACGCCTGCTCCACGGCGCCCCCGTTAGGTAAAAAATTGCTTATCCAGAAAGATTGCGCGATCAGCAAAAGTGCGTAATCTGAAAGGGTGACCGGATTGAGGGAACGGAAGAAGCAGGCGACCCGCGAGGCGCTGATGGACGCGGCGCTCGGGCTCGCTCTGGAGCGCGGGCTGGAGAACGTCCGGGTGGAGGACGTCGCTGAGCGGGTCGGCGTGTCGCCACGCACGTTCAACAACTACTTCTCCAGCAAGTACGAGGCCCTGGCCGCCCGCCACACCGACCGCGTCCGGCGGACGGTGGCCGTGCTGCGCGCCCGCCCGGCGGCCGAGCCGCTGTGGGAGGCGCTGATCGCGGCCGTCGCCGAGCCCTGGGAACAGGCCATGACCAGCCCGGGGCCGCCCGACGCCGACCGGCTGGCCCTCACCAGGCTGCTGGCCGAGGAGCCCGCGCTGCGCGCCGAGGCGCTGAAGGCCCAGTTCGCGGCCGACGGCGAGCTGGCCGCGGCGGTGGCCGAGCGCACGGGTACCGATCCGGACGAAGACCTCTACCCGCACCTGGTGGCGGCCACCGTGAGCGCCGCCGTGCAGGTGGCCGTGGGCCACTGGCTGCGCTCCGACCCGCCCGTCCCGCTGGTGCCGGTGCTGCGCGAGGCGCTGCACCGCCTGGCCGCGGGACTGCCGTCCCCCCACCCCCGAACCGAAGGAGAGACCTCATGAACTCGGCGGACTCCACGATCGCGGACGTCGTCATCGCCGGCGCCGGTCCCAACGGCCTGATGCTGGCCTGCGAGCTCGGCCTGGCCGGGATCCGGTCCGTCGTGCTCGAACGCCTGCCCGCCCGCAGCGGCCGGCCCAAGGCCAACGGCATCATCGGCCAGGTCGTCGGCCTGCTGCACCAGCGCGGGCTCGCCGCGGCGCCCGTGCCCGTGCCCGCGTTCGTCTTCGGCGCCATGCCGCTCGACCTGGCCGGGCTCGACGGCAACCCGCTGCGCGCGCTCCCCGTCCGGCAGCCGGAGCTGGAGGAGCTGTTCGAGCGGCGGGCCGCCGAGCTGGGCGTGGAGATCCGGCGCGGCCACGAGCTGACCGGCTTCGAGCAGGACGCCGAGGGCGTCACGCTCGCGGTGACGGGCCCCGAAGGCCCCGGCGAGCTGCGTACGCGCTATCTGGTGGGCTGCGACGGGGCCCACAGCCTGGTCAGGAAGCGGGCCGGCATCGGCTTCCCGGGGGTGAGCGCGCCCGACGTGGTCAGCCGCACGGCCCACGTCACCGTGCCGGGGGCGGACGTGCGGCCCGGCACGGCCGAGATGGAGGTGCCCGGCCACGGCACGTTCGTGCTCTACACCTGGCACCGGACCGAGCGCGGCGCGTACGCGATGCTCCCCACCGGGCCGGGCGAGCTCTCGGTCACCGCGATGGAGTGGGGCGGCGAGACCCCCGGCGACGACGTGCCGATGACGATCGGCGAGCTGCGCGCGAGCCTGGCCCGCGTGCTCGGGGCCGACCTGCCGCTCGCCCCGCCCACCGGCGAGGGCCCCCATCTGCTGCGGCGTCTGAACGGCCGCGAGACCCGGGTGGCCGACCGCTACCGGGCCGGCCGTGTCTTCGTGGCCGGCGACGCCGCCCACGTGCACTCGGCCATGGGCGCCCCCGGGCTCAACCTCGGCCTCCAGGACGCCGCCAACCTGGCCTGGAAGCTGGCCGCCGAGCTCCAGGGCTGGGCGCCCGAGGGGCTGCTGGACACCTACGACGCCGAGCGCAGGCCCGCCGCCGAGCGGGTGGCCGTGCACTCCAGCGCCCAGCTCGCCCTGGCCGCGCCCGGCCCCGACGTGACCGCCCTGCGCACGCTGTTCGCCGAGCTGCTGGGCGACGACGCCAACCGGCGGCGCGTCGCGGCGCTCATGGCGGGCTCCGACCTGCCCTACCCGACGCCCGGCGGCGGGCATCCCCTCGCCGGCCGGTTCCTGGCCGACCTGCCCGCGGAGCCCGCCTTGCGGGCCCGGCCGCTGCTGCTCGACCGCACCGGCGAGCTGCGCGTGCGCCACGAGCGGGTCGAGACGGTCACCGTGCCGTCGTGCCCGGCCGAGGCCGTACTGGTACGCCCCGACGGCTACGTGGCCTGGGCGGGCACGCCGGACGAGACGCTGACGCAGGCGCTAGAGACCTGGTTCGGCAAGGGTGTCGAGGTGGCGGCGTAGACAGCGGCGCATCAGGCCGGGCGTCATCCGCTCGGGGTGCAGCACGCCCTCGACCGTGAGCCCGTCGATCAGCGCGCACAGCCGTTCGGTCTCCACCTCGACGTCGGCGCCCAGGCGGCCGTGCGCGGCGATGCCCTCGATGATCCGGCCGACCAGGCGGCGCATGCCGTCGTAGGCCTCGCGGGCCAGCGGCCGCAGCTCCGGCCGGGTGCGCGCGGCCGTCGTGAAGGCCAGCCAGACCGCCGCCTCCTCCAGCCGCGGCTCGTCCAGGGGCAGCAGCTCCGACAACATCTGCTCCACCAGCTCGGTCCGCTCCGCGCCGTTCTGTGCGGCGAGCAGCGGGCCGACGCGTTCCTCCAGGCGGGCGCCGACCCGCTCGATCGAGGCGCGCATCGCGAAGGTCATCAGCTCGGTGTGCCCGGCGAAGTAGTGGCGGACCGAGCCGATGGCGAGCCCGGCCTCCTCCGCCACGTTCCGCAGCGACGCCTGCTCGAACCCGGCGCGGCGCACGACCCGGAACACGGCGTCGGCCACCTCGTCGCGGCGGGCCTCGGGATCCACGACTTTCGGCATGTTGTCCTTTATAGCACGGCCCTGCTAATTTATTTAGCATGGACGTGCTACTAATCGCCGCGCTCGTCGTCTATGCCGTGGCCCGGCGCATGATCGGCCAGCCGCTCGTCGCCAAGGACGTGTACGCGCCGCCGGTCATCCTCATCGGCATCGGCCTCCACGGCCTGCTCGACTTGCGCCCCACCGCGCTCGACATCACGTGGCTGGCGGTCACCGCCCTGATCGGCGTCGCCTTCGGCGCCCTGCGTGCCGCCACCACGCAGGTCTTTCCCAAGGACGGCGTGCTCTGGCAGCGCTACACCTGGCGGACGCTGGTCGTGTGGGCCGTGACGTTCGCGATCAGCTTCGGCGTGGGCGCGCTGGCGCTGGCCACCGGCATGCACGAGGAGGTGCGCTCGATCCCGCTGTCGATCGGCGTCGGCCTGCTCGGCGAGGCCCTGGTGATCCTGGCCAGGTCGCGGACGGCGGGCGCGCCGTTCAAGCGTTAGTCTGCGGTCAGAACAACATTCTGTGCACGAGGAGAGCCATGCCGGACAACCTCATCTTCCGCCTGCCGCCGACGTTCGAGACGATCGAGGAGGAGCGGCGGCACCGCAAGGAACGGCTCGCGGCGGCGCTGCGCATCTTCGGCAGGTTCGGCTTCGAGGAGGGCGTGGCCGGGCACATCACCGCCCGCGACCCCGAGCTGAGCGACCACTTCTGGGTCAATCCGTTCGGCATGTCGTTCAAGCACGTCAGGGTCAGCGACCTCATCCTGGTCAACCACGAGGGCCAGGTCGTCGAGGGCCGCTACCACGTCAACGAGGCCGCCTTCGCCATCCACTCCCAGGTCCACCAGGCCCGTCCCGACGTCGTCGCGGCCGCCCACAGCCACTCGATCCACGGCCGCGCCCTGTCGGCGCTCGGCCAGACCATCGAGCCCATCACCCAGGACGCCTGCGCCTTCTACCAGGACAACGCGCTGTTCGACGACTACACGGGCGTCGTGACCGACCTGGAGGAGGGCAAGCGCATCGCCGCGACCCTGGGTGGCAACAAGGCCCTCGTGCTGCGCAACCACGGCCTGCTGACCGTCGGCGACACGGTCGACGCGGCCGCCTGGTGGTTCATCACCATGGAACGCTCGGCGCAGGTGCAGCTCCTGGCCAAGGCCGCCGGGCAGGTCGTGCCCATCGAGCCCGACAACGCCGCGCTCACCCACCAGCAGATCGGCAACGACCTGGTCGGCTGGATCAACTACCAGCCGCTGCACGACCAGATCGTGCGCGAGCAGCCCGACCTGTTCGAGTAGGGCTCTCAGGAGCTGCGGAAGGTGTGCCGGTAGGTCAGCGGCGCGACGCCGACGGCCGCGTGCAGGTGCTGCCGGAGCGAGACCGCCGTGCCGAAGCCGGAGCGCCTGGCCACCTCCTCCACGCCGAGGTCGGTGGTCTCCAGCAGGCGCCTGGCATGGCGGACGCGGTGGCCGGACAGCCACTTGGCCGGGCTCATCCCGGTCTCCTCGCGAAAGCGCCTGGTGAAGGTGCGCACGCTCATCCTGGCGTGGGCGGCCAGCACGGCGAGGTCGAGCGGGGCGTCCAGGTGGGCCAGCATCCAGTCGCGGGTCGCGGCGGTGCCGCCGGCGCCGTCGTGCGGCAGGGGGCGCTCGATGTACTGCGCCTGGCCGCCGTCCCGCCAGGGCGGCATCACGCAGCGGCGGGCGGTCCGGTTGGCCACCTCGGTGCCGTGGTCGCGCTTGATCACGTACAGGCACAGGTCGAGGCCCGCCGCCACCCCGGCCGAGGTCAGCACGTCGCCGTCGTCCACGAAGAGCACGTCGGGGTCCAGCTTGACCTGGGGGAACAGGGCGGCGAACCGGGCCGCCTCGCGCCAGTGCGTGGTGGCCGGACGGCCGTCCAGCAGGCCCGCCGCGGCCAGCACGAACGCGCCCGTGCAGATCGACATGACCCGCGGCCGGTCCTGCAGGGCCGCCCGCAGGCCGGCGGTGATCGTGCCGTCCTTCATCGCCCGGCCCGCGTGGATGCCGGGCACCAGCACCGTGTCGGCCGTGTCGAGCACGTCGAGGTCGTGGTCGGGCAGCACGGTGTAGCCGGCCGTGCAGCGGACCGGCTCGCGGTCGGGGGAGCAGGTCACGACCTCGTAGAGCTTCTCGCCGTCCGGCGTCTCGGCCGACTCGAAAACCTGGCCGGGCACGCCGAGGTCGAGCGGGGCGAAGTGGTTCAGCACGACGACCGCGACACGATGGGCCATGGCCCGATTCTTGCACATATTGGCTTTCGGGCCACTCACGCCGTCAAAAGGCCATGAATCAGGATTGGCGCATGACGTTGAGCACCACCCCCGCCCCCACGCGGACCCGCAGGATCCACCGAGCGTGGTGGGTCGCGGCCGTGGCCTTCGTGGCCATCCTCGGCGCGGCGGGCTTCCGCGCCACCCCCGGCGTGCTGATCACCCCGCTGCACGACGAGTTCGGCTGGAGCACGGGCACGATCTCGCTGGCCGTGTCGATCAACCTGGTGCTCTACGGGCTGACCGCGCCCTTCGCCGCCGCGCTGATGGACCGCTTCGGCATGCGCCGCGTGGTGTCGCTGGCCCTGCTGCTGGTCGCGGTGGGCAGCGGGCTCACCGTGATCATGACGGCGAGCTGGCACCTGCTGCTGTTCTGGGGCGTGTTCATCGGGCTCGGAACCGGGTCGATGGCGCTGGTGTTCGCCGCCACGGTGACCGACCGCTGGTTCGTCCGGCACCGGGGGCTGGTCACCGGCATCCTGACCGCGGCGGGCGCGACGGGGCAGCTCATCTTCCTGCCCGTGCTGGCCTGGCTCGCCGAGGGGCCGGGCTGGCGGGTGGCCTCCCTGACGGTGGCGGGCGCCGCGCTCGCGGTGGTGCCGTTCGTCTGGTGGTTGCTGCGCGACCACCCCGAGGAGGTGGGCACGACGGCGCTCGGCGCCGAGGCGGGCGCCGTACGGACCGGGCCGGCCGGCGGGAACGCGGCGGCGCGGGCGCTGACGGTGCTGCGCTCGGCCGCGCGCACGCGGCCCTTCTGGTTCCTCGCCGGCGGCTTCGCGATCTGCGGCATGAGCACGAACGGCCTGGTCGGCACGCACTTCATCCCCGCCGCGCACGACCATGGCATGGCCGAGCCGGTCGCCGCCGGCCTGCTCGCGATCATCGGGATCTTCGACATCGCCGGGACGGTCGCCTCCGGCTGGCTCAGCGACAAGGTCAACCCCAAGCTGCTGCTCGGCGTGTACTACGGCCTGCGCGGCCTGTCGCTGATGTTGCTGCCCGGCCTCTTCGCGGCCACCACCGAGCCCAGCATGCTGATCTTCATCGTGTTCTACGGCCTGGACTGGGTGGCCACCGTGCCCCCGACCGTCGCCCTGTGCCGCCAGATCTACGGCCAGGACGGCGCGGTCGTGTTCGGCTGGGTGTTCGCCTCGCACCAGGTGGGCGCCGCCGTCGCCGCCGTGGGCGCCGGCCTGACCCGCGACCACCTCGGCGCCTACGACCTGGCCTGGTACGCCGCCGGCGCCCTCTGCCTGCTGGCCGCGGGAATGTCCCTGGCCATCCGGCATGCTAGACGGTGATGAACGAGACCGAACTGATGGTCCTCCCCCTCGTGGTCAGGATCGAGAGGGCCGCTCCCCCCGAGCGCACCGACGCGCTGGAGGCCGCCGCCATGGCCGTGCTGAGCCTCTTGGACGACCCGGGGGAGTGGGCCGCCGAGCTGCACGCCTGGCAGTCCACCGGCAAGATCCGCAAGGTGGTGCGCCGCGCCAGGGGCGCCGAGTGGCGCAGGGCCGCCGCGCTCCCCGGCCGCACGGTCGAGCACCGCACGGCGGAGGTGCGGGTGCACCCCCCCGTCCCGCTCGACGCCTGGCCCAAGGACCTGGCCCGGCTCCAGGTGGGCGGCACCGAGCTGAACGACACCGCCGAGCCCGGCGATCCGCCTGGCCCGCCGGTCCTGTGGGAGAACCCGAGGCTGACCATGTCGGCGGGCAAGGCCATGGCCCAGGCCGGGCACGCCGCGCAGCTCGCCTGGTGGGCCAGCGACGAGGCCGAGCGGGCCGCCTGGCGGGCGGACGGCCTGGCGGTCTCCGTGCGCGCCGCGCCCGGCAGGGACGACTTCGACGCCAAGGTCGCCGCCGGGCTGCCCGTGGTGCGCGACGCCGGGTTCACCGAGATCGAGCCGGGTTCGTGCACGTTCGTCGCCGAGGCGCCCTGGCTGCTCGGGCGGGTCGCTAGATCGTGAAGACGTCGGCCAGCACGCCGCCCGCCGGGGTGATCCGGGCGGGCGACGGGCTGTCGTAGACGACCATGAGCCGGCCGTCGGGCAGCACGGCCAGCCCCTCCGGATGGTCGTCGCCGACGCCGTAGGGCAGCTCCAGGACCGTCTCCAGGTCGTGCGCGGGCACGAGCCCGCCGCCCTGCCGCTCCCGCCAGCGCACGACCCGCACCGGGCCGTCCAGGCTCATGGTGGGGCCGGTGAGCAGCAGCAGGTCGCCGCCGTGCGGGCACATGTCCCGCACGCCCAGCCCGCCGAGGTCCAGGAAGTGCTTGCGGTACGGCCCGTCGAGCCGTAACCGGCCGCCGCCGTCGTCGACCGGACGGATCTCCAGCACCACCGCCCAGCCGCGCAGCACCGGCCCGCGCAGCCCCAGGTAGACCCGCTCGCCCACGACCGCGATGCCCTCGATGTCGAGCCCGTTGTCCTTGCCCGGCAGCGCCAGGAACGGCGCCAGATGGCGGTCGCCGGCCAGCATGGCGGCGACGTTGCGCTCGCCGGACAGGATCGCGCCCGGCAGCGGACGCTCCCCGGTCCCGTCCAGCGGCAGCCGGACCAGGATGAACCGGTTCTCCTCGCGGACGACCGTGCCCAGCCTCCTGATCGACTTCTCCGGCGAGCCCGGCTTGGCCTTGCGGCGCTTGAGGCTGTGCGAGCCGACCGCCCACAGATGGCCGTCGGCCCTGGCCAGGCCCTCGATGTCGGCCTCGTCGAAGCGTCCGGCGGGCAGGTCCACGTAGTCGGCCAGGTAGAAGGAGCGCTCGTCGCCGAAGTGGTCGCCGGTCCAGGTGAGCCGCTCGACGGTGGCGGTCTCGTCGCCGGCCACCCACAGGCCCGACGGCTCCCACCTGACCGCCGAGAGATTCGTGTGCGTCTGGGCGAACCGGGAGTCCTCGCCGAACCGCAGTTCCACCTGTTCCACCTCGCCATGATTGCACTTCGGTCGCTTCACACACGCAATGGCGGGATATGTCGTACGCTCCCGTCGTGCTCCATGGGGAAGATGAGACCGAGGGTTCACGAGTGAGAACCACAGACCGCCCTGCGAACCCTGTTTCACCGCCCAGGCGCTCCCGCATCGGCGATGTCCGGATGCGGTCGATATATCGGGGGCTCGCCGTCGTGGCGGCCGTGGCGGTCGCCGCCACGGTGATCGTCCTGGCGCTCCCGTCCGGGCCGGACGAGGTCGTGGCGGGGCCGGTAACCGCGCCGCCGGCCGCACCCGCCTCGTCCGCACCCGCCTCATCCGCTCCGGCCCCCACGCCGTCGGCCACCCTCACGCCGACGTCGCCCCCCACGCCGACGTCCGCCCTCACGGCGACCCCGGCCCCGTCGCCGGGCGCCTCGCTCGCGCCCGGCTACACCGCCATGCAGGCCCTGTACGCCGACCCGCGGGTGCCCCGCCTGACCGGCCGGGTCAAGCGGATGGCCCTGCCCCGGCCGGCCGGGCGCCTGGTGAAGGACAGGCGCACCGGCCTGGCCGTGCCCCGGCTGGGCAAGCCGTGGAAGGCGCACGGCGCGGCGCCGTTCACCAGCAAGCAGGTGCTGCCGGCGGTGCGCGGCGGCAAGCTGCGCGGCATGCTCGTGACCTGCCCGCTGCCGATCATGGAGCAGCGGTCGCCGCGCGACACGGCGCTGCTGGCCGCCCGTTGGACGCTCAACCACCACCCCAAGGGCTCCAAGATCAGTTGGCTCGCCTCACAACGTGTCAAAACCGGATGGATGCTCGTATACCGCGTCAAATACGGCAAACATTCCTCCCGAGCGGCCGTCGTGGTGATGGACGGGGGAATGAGCAAGCCGGGACTTGCGTTCGTCACAGTGCCTGACTCGCAGAGAAAGCGTTGGCGTGATATTGGCCGCGTGGTCTCAGGAGTGCGTGTTCTAGGCTAGAAAGATCATGTATGCGGCGATGTGGGGGAGTGACGCCGTGGAACGCTCTGGACCGCCGCAGGCACCGAACAAGGGCAAGGTCAAGCCGCCCTGGCGCTCGGAAGGCCTGCCCGGTTCGCCAGGCGGGCGGCCGAAGATCAACTGGTGGCGCTTCGTCGTCACCCTGCTCGTGGTGTACGCGGGCTTCTTCGTCGTCTCCTCGCTGGTCGACAACAACTCGGTCGAGACGATCTCCTACACCGAGTTCACCAAGCAGGTCGATGCGAAGAACGTCAAGGACATCTACGCCCAGGGGCTGTCGGTCGAGGGCGACCTGAGGAGCGCGGCCAAGAACCCCGAGAGCAACGAGTCCTACACCAAGTTCCAGACCGAGATCCCCGCCTTCGCCAACACCGACCAGCTCGACCAGCAGCTCAAGTCGGCCCAGGTGGAGACCACGTCCAAGCCGCTGACCCGCGGCTTCTTCTCCAACCTGCTGCTGTCGCTGCTGCCCGTGCTGCTGCTGGCCGGCCTGTGGATCTGGATCATGCGCCGCGGCGCCAGCATGATGGGCGGCGGCCTGAGCGGGCTCGGCAAGTCCAAGGCCGCCAAGCCGGTCGAGGCCGGCAAGGTGCGCGTCACGTTCGACGACGTCGCCGGCATCGACGAGGTGGAGAACGAGCTCGTCGAGGTCGTCGACTACCTGAAGGACCCCGGCAAGTACCGCAGGCTGGGCGCCAAGCTGCCCAAGGGCGTGCTGCTCGCCGGCCCTCCCGGCACCGGCAAGACGCTGCTGGCCAGGGCCGTGGCGGGCGAGGCCAAGGTGCCGTACTTCTCGGCCAGCGCCTCCGAGTTCATCGAGATGATCGTCGGCGTGGGCGCCTCGCGCGTCCGCGACCTGTTCGAGGAGGCCCGCAAGGTCGCGCCCTCGATCGTGTTCATCGACGAGATCGACGCCATCGGACGGGCCCGCGGCGGCGCGGGCGGCATCGGCGGCCACGACGAGCGCGAGCAGACGCTGAACCAGATCCTCACCGAGATGGACGGCTTCTCCGGCGCCGAGGGCGTGATCGTCATCGGGGCCACCAACCGGCCCGAGATCCTCGACCCGGCGCTGCTGCGTCCCGGGCGCTTCGACCGTACAGTGCAGGTGGGCCTGCCCGACGCGGCCGGACGCACGGCCATCCTGGAGGTCCACTCGCGCGGCGTGCCGCTCGACGGCGGGGTCAGCCTCGACCGCATCGCCAAGACCACCCCCGGCATGACCGGCGCCGACCTGGCCAACCTGGTCAACGAGGCCGCACTCCTCGCCGCCAAGCGCGGCAAGGAGAAGGTCGACATGTCCGACTTCGCGGACGCGCTGGAGAAGCTCCAGCTCGGCGCGGCCCGCAGCATCGTGATGCCGGAGGAGGAGCGCACCCGCACCGCCTTCCACGAGGCCGGGCACGCCCTGCTCGGCATGCTCCAGCCCGGCGCCGACCCGGTCAGGAAGATCTCGATCATCCCACGCGGCCGGGCGCTCGGCGTCACGCTGTCCACCCCCGACACCGACCGCTACGCCTACGACGAGCCGTACCTGCGCGGGCGCATCACCGGCGCGCTCGGCGGCATGGCGGCCGAGCAGGTCGTCTACGGCATCATCACCACCGGCGCCGAGAACGACCTCGAACAGGTCACCATGATCGCGCGCGGCATGGTGGGCCGCTGGGGCATGTCGGAGAAGATCGGCCCGCTGACCATCCTGCCCAACGACGGCTCCTCGCCGCAGGCGTCGCCGGCCACGCTGGCCACCGTCGACGAGGAGGCGCGGCGCATCGTGGACGAGTGCTACGAGCGCGCCGTCCAGGTGCTCACCGAGAACCGCGAACGGCTCGACGGCATCGTGGCGGCCCTGCTCGAACACGAGACGCTCGACGAGGCGAGCGCGTACGCCGCCGCCGGCCTGGCCAGCGGCAGCAAGCAGCCCGCCCTCGACTGAGCCCCGACAGACCCGCCTTTTTCCGAGACTTAGGGGAACCCCGGCCTTGCCTCGATCACGGCCGGGGAACGTCTCCCGCGACTCGGATCGGGGGACTGCCTTGACACTGAATGACGAGCTCCTCGCCCAGCTCGGCGACTCAGGCGTAGACCAGATCGCCGGCATGCTCGGCACCGACACGGCCACGGCGCGCAAGGTCGTCGAGGCCGTGTCCGGCACCGTGATCGGCGGCATGGCCCGCAACGCCGAGCACCCCGACGGCGCCGAGGCCCTGCGCGGCGCCCTCGACGACCACGTCGACGCCGACCCCTTCAACGGTGACGTGGCCTCGCTGACCCGCGACGGCCACAGCATCCTCGGCCACGTCCTCGGCGGCCAGGGCACCGAACGGGCCGCGGCCGGGCTCTCCCAACTGGCCGGCGTCAGCTCCGGCACCATCATGAGGCTGCTCCCGCTCGTCGCCCCCATGGTCATGTCCCTCCTGGCCGGCCGCGCCGCGAAGGCCAACATGGACGCCTCCGCCCTGGCCGCCGACCTGCGCGAGGAACACGCCTCGCTGCCCGGCGGCCTCGGCCACCTGCTCGACGGCCTGCTGAGCGGCATCTTCGGCGGCACCGTCCCGGCCCAGAGCGGCCCGTACGACCCGGCCGACCGGCAGCCCGCGAGGGGCACCCCCAACCACGACTGGTGACCGCGCGGGCCTTCGGTAAGCTGGGACGGTGATCGTTCTGGCCTCTGCCTCGCCCACCCGCCTCACCGTGCTGCGCAACGCCGGCCTCGACCCCAAGGTCATCGTCTCCGGGGTCGACGAGGACGCCTTCTCCGCGCACTCGCCGGCGGCGCTCAGCCTCGTCCTGGCCAGGGCCAAGGCGGAGGCGGTCGCGAGCGGGCTGGAGGAGGGCCTGGTCATCGGCTGCGACTCGATCCTCGAGCTCGACGGCCGCCCCTACGGCAAGCCCGGCACGCCCGAGGAGGCCGTCGAGCGCTGGCGGATCATGCGCGGCCGCACCGGCCGCCTGGTGACCGGCCACTGCGTGATCGACGTGCCGGCGGGCCGGCAGGCGGCGCAGGTGGCCTCCACCGTGGTGCGCTTCGGCCAGCCGTCGGAGGAGGAGATCGCCGCCTACGTCGCCACCGGCGAGCCGCTCGGCCTGGCCGGCGGGTTCAGCATCGAGGGGCGCGGCGGCTGGTTCGTCGAGGGCATCGAGGGCGACCACGGCAACGTGCTCGGGGTGTCCCTGCCGCTGCTGCGCGAGCTGTTCGACGAACTGGGTTACGCGATCACGTCGTTCTGGCGCTAGCCTGCCGGGCATGCGATCTCTGCGCGACTTCGCCGCCGGCGTCGGCTTCTTCTTCCAGGGTCTCGGCTGGGTGTCGCGGCACGGCCGGTGGTGGCTGTTCGGGCTGATCCCGACGGTGATCGCGTTCGCCGTCTACGTGGCGGCGCTGATCCTGCTCGGCACCCACGCGCGCGACCTGGCCGAGTTCTTCACCCCGTTCGCCGACTCGTGGAGCTGGGCCGACCTGTTCCGCACGCTGGTGGGCATCGCGCTGTTCCTCGGCGGGCTGGCGCTGGCGGTGCTGACGTTCGCGGCGCTGACGCTGGCGATCGGCGAGCCGTTCTACGAACGCCTCTCGGCCGAGGCCGACCCGCTGCCCGGCGCGGTGGAGCAGCCGTGGTGGCGTACGCTCCCCCGCTCGATCAGGGACAGCCTGGTCACCCTGTTCTACGTGCTGCTGTTCACCGTGCCGCTGTTCTTCCTGGGGTTCGTGCCGGTGATCGGCCAGACGGTGGTGCCCGTGGTCGGGGCCTTCATCTCGGGGTTCTTCCTGACGGTCGAGCTGACCACGCTGGCCCTCGAACGCCGGGGTGTGGCCAGGAAGGAACGCTTCGCGCTGCTGCGCCGGAACATGGCGACCACGCTGGGGTTCGGGGTGGTGGGGTTCCTGCTGTTCCTGGTGCCGTTCGTGGCGGTGGTGGCCATGCCGGCCGCGGTGGCCGGCGCCGCCCTCCTCGTACGCGCTCGCATCGCCCCCACCCCACCGCTGGACCCCACCTCCAGCCCCACCCACCTGACCCCACCAGCCTGATCCCCACCCGCGTGGTGCCGCCCGCCTGACCTCCACCCGCGGCCCCGCCCCTGACCTGCCGGTCTGTTTCACCCCCGCGGTCGTCCACAGGGGTGGGCGTCGGGGCGCTCGTTGTCCACAGAACCGCGCTCGGGCGTTTTCGGTACGTGCCTTCCCGGCACCCTTGACGCTCATGACGACCAACGCCCCGGCCCCCTGCCTCACCCTGACCAGCCCGGCCGACATCCTGGCCGCCGTCCCCTACCTGGTCGGCTTCCACCCCCACGACAGCCTGGTCGTGATCGGCCTCCACCGCGGCCAGGCCAAGGTGGCCGCGAGGTGGGACCTCCCGTTCCCCCGGGGCACCCTCGACCCCCTCACCGGCCTCCTCTCCCGTGAAGGCGTCACCGAGCTGGTCATCGTCGGCTACGGCAGCGGCGACACGGTCACGCCCGCCGTCGACGGGGCCAGGCTGCTGGCCGCCGCGTCGGAGATCCGCGTGGGCGAGGCGCTCCGCGCCCACGAAGGCCGCTACTGGTCCTACGTCTGCGACCTGCCCCGCTGCTGTCCGCCCGAAGGCACCCCGTACGACCCGACCACCAGCCAGATCGCCGCCGAGGCCACGGTGCGGGGCCTGGTCGCCCTCCCCGACCGCCGCAGTCTCGAACGCACGATCGCCCCCGCCACCGGCCCGGTCCGCCTGGCGATGCGCCAGGCCACCGCCACCGCCGTAGCCGAGGTGCGAGCCCGCCTGACGGTCGCCCCCGACCTGGACACCTTCGCCCGCGGCTACGTCGCCGAGGCGCTCGCCGAAGTCCGCGCGACGCTGACCGCCCACGCCGGCGGCGTCCGCCTCGACGACATCGCAGCCGCCCGGCTGGGCCTGGCCCTGACCGTGATCAGAGTCCGCGACGAAGCCTGGACCATGATGCGCGAGGCCCACCTGCCCCTGTGGAAAGACCTCACCCGCCGCCTGGAGCCCCGCTTCGTCCCGCCGGCCGCTTCCCTGCTGGCCATGGCGGCCTGGCGCGCGGGCGACAACATCCTGGCCACCATCGCCCTCGAACGCGCCCTCACCACCGACCCCCACTACTCGATGGCCAATCTCCTGATGCACGCCCTGCAGAGCATGCTCTCACCCGCCGTCGTCCGAGACCGCCTGCCCACCCCCGCCGAGCTCGACACCGCCATGGGCCCGGCCAACGGCGGCTGGCTGATCCCCATGCTCGGCCTGCTCGACGACGCCCCGTCGCCGCCGGGGCCCGACCGGCACCCGAAGGCGGGTGGGAGCGCATGAAGAAAGGGTGCCGGTGGCCTCCACCAGCACCCTTCCCGCCAGAACTACAGGCTGCCTTCTTCGCGGCGCCGGCGCTCGTTGTACGCCCGCATCCGAGGGGGATAGCCCGTCAGCTGCACGTCGTACACCGGTAACGCCAGATCTCGGGCCACCTTGTGGATCACCGCGGGCGACCCGACCCTGCGCCTGGTCCACTCGCCGTCGTCGGCCACCGCCACAGCGGTCGTGTCGGTGGCGAAGGTCTCAGGCTCGACGTAGAACTCGACGCCACGCCGCGAACGTGCGAAGGCGATGAGCGCTTCGATGTCGGCATCGGTCGCCTCGCGGTCGAACCGCGCGATCTTCTGCCCGCGCAGCCGACGGATACCGTAGCGGTCTCGCCATCTCATGGATCCTTTTTATACCGTCCGGAGCGCCGGTGTCGGGGATGATCTCGGGGACAGCTCGGGGTTTCTCCCGATGGCACGTCCGGCTCCGAGGACGCAGTATGAAAGTTGACTGCCGATTCCAAGGAGAGGCATGACCATCATGGCTGGGGTACCCAAGACCCCCGGGCCGGGACAGGTGCCGCCAGCTCATCTGCGCGTCACCCACCAGGACCGAGAGCACGTCGTCGAGCACGTCAAGGCCGCCTACGCGGAGGGCCGGTTCGACAAGCTGGAGTTCGACGACCGGCTGGAACGTGCGATGACCGCGCGTACCCACGGCGACCTGTTGCCCATCATGAACGAGCTGTACGGGGCGATGGCGGTGCCCAGATTCGCGCCGCCAATGCCTCGGCCGGTCCGTCCGGAACGGGCTTCGGAGAGCAACGAACGCGTCCAGGCCGCCTTCGGCCACCTGCTGATGGCCATCGGGATCCCGGTGGTGGGCCCGTTGATCCTGCTGCTCACGGCGGCCAAGACCTCTCCGTACCTGCGGCGGCAGGCGCTGGAGGCCCTGAACTTCCAGCTCACCGTGGTGGGGGCCACCTGCATCCTGCCGCTCACCGTCATCGGCATCGTGCTGCTGCCGGTGATCTGGGTCGGCGCCGTCGTCCTGGGCATCGTCGGTGGCATCTCGGCCCTGGCGGAGAGCAGCTTCCGCTACCCGCTGACGGTCCGGCTGGTCAAGTAACGCCTCCCGGCAGCACGCGGGGGAGCCGGCTCTCGGCGCAACTGCGGCGTGCGCATGGGCTGGGTAAGTGCGACGCCCGGCTGGAGCCACCGAACGGACGCACGGACTGCAGATGCGGGGTGCCTCGCGGATAGCGGATGTCGGGGGATATCCGGGAGGCTGGATCGGGACCTCCGAGGGTTGCGTCCACGGGAGTGGTGTACGAGTTTGACCTGGTCACAAGCGTGGCGGCCGTGAAATGAAGACGGCCATCGCGTGATCCTTCGAGTAGCA
>NZ_JBEXYU010000038.1:0-87532 GCF_040631115.1 Nonomuraea sp. NPDC005692
CAAAACCCACAGCCCCTACGACCAGGCAACCGCCTGGTCGCACCGATCAAACGACCTCGCTGCTTGACAACAAACGTCCAGGGATGTCTGACCCCTGCCCAAGGCCGGAGAACGGGCTTCCGCTCTCCGGCCCCGGGCAGGTCGGGCAGCGATCGGCCGAACCGGTCGCAACCCATTGCTAAGGAAAGTTTCCTAACGGATACTCCGGGATGAGTGCCCACCACCCCCCAAGGAGTATCCATGCTTCGTCGCGGCCTCGCCCTGCTCTCCATCGCCTCCGCCGGCCTGCTCGCCCTCGCCGCGCCCGCCCACGCGGCCGTCGTGGACGTGACCTTCGGGCCCCTCTCGATCGGCGACTACTGTCACGCCAAGGTCAGCTCGTCCTCGTGGATCGGCTTCTACGAGTCCGGCGGCCTGCGCTGCTACACCGGCGGCCCCGGCCCGATGACGTACGCGGGCTCCGGTGACCCGTACCTGGCCTGCAAGTTCCTCACCACGGACGTGGTGATGTCCGCGCTGCGCGGCACGTCCGACGCCCTGGTCTGCCGCGTCGTGCGCTGACCGCCCTCCGGTGCGGCACGGGACGGACCGTCCCGTGCCGCACCCGATGTCAGGAGGGCAGGAGCTGGTCGAGGGGGGTGCCGGGGTCGGCGAGCCGGGCCCGGTCCACGGGCTTGCGGGACCTGATGAGGGCCTGGGTGTGGTCGGTGACGTCCCAGACGTTGACGTTCATCGCGGCCAGCACCCTGTCCTCCTCGTCCAGCCAGAAGGCGATGAACTCGCGGGCGTCCAGGTCGCCGCGCACCACGACGTCGGGCGTGCGGCCGGGCGGGACGTGGCCGACGTACTCCATGCCCAGGTCGTACTGGTCGGTGAAGAAGTAGGGCAGGTTGTCGTAGTCGCCGTCCCGGCCGAGCATCGCGCGGGCGGCGGTGGCGGGCTGGTTGAGCGCGTTGGCCCAGTGCTCGACCCGGACGTGGTGGCCCAGCAGCGGGTGGTAGGCGTTGGCGATGTCGCCGGCCGCGAAGATGTCGGGGTCGGAGGTGCGCAGGTCGGCCCCGACCTTGACGCCGTCCTCGACGGTCAGCCCGGCGGCCCGCGCGAGGTCGGTGTCCGGGTCGGCGCCGACGCCGGCCACGACGACGTCCGCCTCGACGTGGGCGCCGTCGTCGAGCAGGACCCCGGACTCGGTGATCTCGGCGGGGCGGGCGTCGAAGAGGAAGTGCACGCCGTGCTCGCGGTGCAGCGCGGTGAACACCTGGGCGACGTGCGGCCCCAGCACGCGCAGCAGCGGCGCGGAGGCCGTCTCGATCACGGTGACCTCGGCCCCCGCGGCGCGGGCGGCGGCGGCCACCTCCAGGCCGATCCAGCCGGCCCCGAGGATCGCGACGCGGCCGGCGCCGGCCAGCGTGGCGCGCAGGCGTTCGCTGTCGTCGACGGTACGCAGGTACAGCACGTCGGGCCGGTCGGCCCCGGGAATGCCGGGACGGCGCGGCCGGGAGCCGGTGGCCAGCAGCAGCCGGTCGTAGCCGAGTTGCTCACCGTCACTGAGAGTGACCTGGTGGCCGGCCGGGTCGATGCCGGTGACCTCGACGCCCAGCCGCAGCTCGACGCCGTGCTCGGCGTACCAGGAACGATCGTGGACGAAGATCTTGTCGCGTTCGCCGGCGCCCTGGAGGTAGTCCTTGGACAACGGCGGCCGCTCGTACGGCAGGTGCGTCTCCCTGCCGACCAGCACGAGCCGGCCGTCGAAGCCCTCGCCGCGCAGGGCCTCTGCGGCCTTGGCGGCGGCGAGGCCGCCGCCGGCGATCACGATGGTCGCGGGTGCAGGCATGGTCGGATCTCCTCTTCCTGTCCTGTTCCTGGGCGAAGGGCGTGGTGATCGCGGCGCACGTCAGCTCCCGCCCACGCCGAGCGCGGTGAGCAGCACCAGGACGACGGTCACGACCGCGAACAGCCCATGACCCGCCACGACCGCGACGGGGAAGTGCCGTTCGGCCGGAACCGGCGAGCCGGCCGCCGCCGGGCCGGAGCCGAGCCGGGCGACCCGCGCCCGATGGACGGGGATCCACCGCGCCAGCATGACGAACCCGAGCAGCGCGACCGGCACGAGCAGCCCGAACGCGAGCCAGGCCAGCCAGCCGGCGTCGGCGAACAGGTAGACGATCCAGACGACCAGGCCCGCCGCGGCGAGCAGGAAGTGCCCGAAGAGCACGGGAGCGGGCAGCCGGGACTCACCGGTCCGCTGCTGGGCCACGCCGCCGCGGGCGATCCAGGTGCCGAGCATGTAGAAGCCGCCGACGGCGGTGACGAGCCAGGTGATCAGTGCCGCGATCTCCACGATCTTCCTTCTTTCCAGATGAGCCGTTCGTATGTCCGTAGGCGGGGCCTCACCGTGGCGGGGTGGTGGTGAACCCCTCGGCCTGGGTGTCCTCGTCGGCGACCCGGACGCCGTAGCGGAAGGCGAGCTTGCCGCCCAGGTAGCCCGACACCGCGAGCACGGCCAGGCACACCGCCGACAGCACGATCTGCCCCACCGGCACGGGCCCCGGCGGCCCGCCGCCCAGCCGCCAGGCGAACCCGGCCGCGTACCCGGCGGTGACCGCCAGGTTGAGCGCCATGTGCACCAGGCCGGTACGGAAGGCGGGCGTACGGGGCGGGATGGCGAACAGGTCCAGGAACCCGACGGAGGCGGCGGCCAGCGCGCCGAGGCCGCCGAGGGCGATCAGCCAGACCGACCCCTGGGCCAGGAAACCGCCCGGCGACACCACGTGCGAGGCGACGTCGAAGACCAGGCTGGCCACCCATGCCCCGATCGGCACCGTCACCAGGATCGGGTGCGCCGGATGCCCGTACGGGCCCGCCAGCACAGTCACCGGCCGCTTGGCCCGGCCGGTCAGCTCGTCCATGACCCACCTCCTATTTCACCAACAAGTCTTGGACATATTCGGTGACGGCGTCAACCTCCCCAGGACAAAGGCATGGCTTCAGATGATTCACAAGTTTTCTAGGCGTTAAGCTGGATGTGTGACGTCCGACTCCACGAGCCTCGCGGCGGTCGCCGCGCTCAGCGACGACCTGCGCCGCAGCATGTACGAGTTCATCCGCCGCGCCGGGCGGCCCGTCACCCGCGACGAGGCGGCCCAGAGCGTCGGGATCTCCCGCAAGCTCGCCGCCTTCCACCTGGACAAACTGGTGGACGCCGGGCTTCTCGCCACCCGCTACGAACAGCCGGGCGGGCTGCGCCGCGTCGGCCGCGCCCCCAAGGTGTACGAACCCTCCGAGCTCGACGTCCAGGTCAGCATCCCCCAGCGCGAACCCGTCCTGCTCGCCGACATCCTGCTCGACGCCGTGCTGGCCGAGACGCCCGGCGAGAGCGCCGGTCAGGCGGCCCGCCGCCTGGCCCGCGAGCGCGGCCACGACCTCGGCCACACCGAACGCGGCGGGCTGCGCGGCGCCCGGCTCGGCCCCGAGCGCGCGCTGACCTGCGCCCAGCAGGTCCTGGAACGTCACGGTTTCGAGCCCAGCCGCGACACCCCGACCCTGGTCCGGCTGCGCAACTGCCCCTTCCACCCCCTGGCCGCCAAGGCCCCCGAGCTGGTCTGCGGCATCAACCACGCGTTCCTGACCGGCTTCCTCGACGGCCTCGACGCCCCGGCCGTCCAGGCCACCCTGATCCCGCGGCCGGGCCACTGCTGCGTCGAGCTGGGCGTTCCGCGGGGCCCCGGCGGCGCGGAGGCGGACGCGCCGGCCTGCGCCAAGGACGGTGACGGCCCGCCACCCGCTCCGCCGGCGTCCTGACCGGTTCCGGCAAGGGTTTCCCATGGGCCCGGCCACGGCCCGCCGGGCGCTCTACCGTGGGATCGCCGGAGTGGTGACGTGGCAGGGGAAGGCGTCCGATGATCGCAGCCATCGCCAGGATCCAGACACTGTCGGCGGCGTTCGGGTACGCCGCCGCGGTGCTCACGCTGACCTGGCTGACCCAGGACGGCCGCCTGGGCGACGGGACGTACGGCGACCTGGCCATGGTCGTCATGGCCTTCCCGCTCTACCTCGCCGCCGGCCCGCTGAACGGCGCGCTCCACGCCTACGCGCCGGGGCCTCCGCACGCCTGGGACCTCGTCCTCATGGCCTGGCCGGGGATCGTCCTGGCGATCCTGCTGGCGTCGCTGCGCGGCCGCGCGGCCGGGCGGGTGCTCGGATGGCTCTCGGCGGCGGCCGTCACCCTGGTGGGAGTGGCGACCACCTTCGACGGCTGGGCGCCACGACGGCCGTACGGCTGGCCGTTCCTCGTCTGCGGGCTGATCATGATCGTCGGGTTGATGACCGCGCGCCGGCCCGCCCCGGACGTCCGGCACGGGCCGGGCCCTCGGCCGCCCGGCCCGTGACCAGCCCAGCTCTACGTGGTGGAGAAGGCCGCGTCGAAGGCGGTGGCGGGCGGCGTGATGGAGTTCAGCCGCCGGATGTACCCCAGCGCCTCCCGGGCGCCGTCCAGCCGGTCCATGCCCGCGTCCTCCCACTCGATCGAGATCGGCCCGTCGTACCCGATCGAGTTGAGCGCCCGGAAGCAGTCCTCCCAGGGCACGTCACCGCGCCCGGTGGAGACGAAGTCCCACCCCCGGCGCATGTCCGCCCAGGGCAGGTGCGACGACAGCCGCCCCTTGCGCCCGTCACCGATCCGGACCCGGGTGTCCTTGCAGTCGACGTGGTAGATCCGGTCCTTGAAGTCGAGGATGAACGCCACCGGGTCCAGGTCCTGCCACACCATGTGCGACGGGTCCCAGTTCAGCCCGAACGCCGGACGATGCCCGATCGCCTCCAGCGTCCGCTGCGTCGTGTAGTAGTCGTAGGCGATCTCGCTCGGGTGGATCTCGTGCGCGAAGCGCACCCCCACCTCGTCGAACACGTCGAGGATCGGGTTCCAGCGGTCGGCGAAGTCCTGGTAGCCGGCCTCCACCATCGACGCCGGCACCGGCGGGAACATGGCCACGGTGTGCCAGATCGACGACCCGGTGAACCCCACCACCGTGTCCACGCCGAGCGCCGCCGCCGCCCGCGCGGTGTCCTTCATGTCCTCGGCCGCGGCCCGCCGCACGGACTCCGGGTCGCCCGAGCCCCAGATACGGGCCGGCAGGATCGCCTTGTGCCGCTCGTCGATCGGATGGTCGCAGACGGCCTGGCCGACGAGGTGGTTGGAGATCGTCCACACCTTCAGGCCGTGCTTGTCGAGCTGGGCGCGCTTCTGCTCCACGTACGACGGGTCCGCCACCGCCTGCGCCACGTCGAAGTGGTCACCCGAGCAGGCGATCTCCAGGCCGTCGTAGCCCCATTCGGCCGCCAGCCTGCACACCTCCTCGAACGGCAGGTCCGCCCACTGCCCGGTGAACAGCGTTACTGGTCTCATGAGTCCTCCACAGGGGTGTACCGGCTGCCGTCGGCCGCGCTCGCCTCCACCGCCGCCAGCACGCGCTGCACTCGCAGCCCGTCGGCGAACGACGGCGCGGGGTCGGTGCCGGCCGCGACGGCCTCCAGGAAGTCCTTGATCTCGTGGGTGAAGGTGTGCTCGTAGCCCAGCCCGTGCCCCGGCGGCCACCACGCGCCCACGTAGGGATGGTCGGGCTCGGTCACCAGGATCCGCTCGAACCCGCCCCCGCCCTCGCTGAACCACAGCTCGTTCATGGACTCGAAGTCGAACGCCAGGCTGCCGAGCTGCCCGTTGACCTCGATGCGCATCGCGTTCTTGCGCCCGGTCGCGAACCTGGTGGCCTCGAAGGAGGCCAGCGCGCCGCCCGACATCCGGCCGATGAACAGCGCGGCGTCGTCGACCGTGACCGCCCCCCTCTCCTCGGCACGGGACGCCGCCAGCCCCGCCGACTCCCCCGCCAGCGGACGCTCCTTGACGAACGTCTCCGTCAGCCCCGACACGCCCACCACACGCTGGCCGGTGACGAACTCGGCGGCGTCCACGATGTGCGAGCCGATGTCGCCGAGCGCCCCCGCGCCCGCCTTGTCCTTCTGCAACCGCCACACCAGCGGGAACTCCGGGTCCACGATCCAGTCCTGGAGGTACTGGGCGCGTACGTGCCGGATCTCGCCGAGCCTGCCCTCCTCGACGTACCGGCGGGCCAGCGCGACCGCGGGGACCCGCCGGTAGTTGAAGGCCACCATGCTCCTGCCCGGCGCCGCGGCCGCCGCCGCGACCATGGCCTCGGCCTCGGCGACGGTGTTGGCCAGCGGTTTCTCACAGATCACGTGCTTGCCGGCGCGCAGCGCGGCAATGGCGATCTCGGCGTGCGAGTCGCCCGGCGTGCAGATGTCGACGATCTGCACGTCGTCCCGCCGGACGAGCTCTCTCCAGTCCGTCTCGACGTCGGCCCAGCCGAGCCGGGCCGCCGCGGCGGCGGTCTGCTCCTTCGACCGCCCCGCCAGCACCGCCATGCGCGGCGCGAGCGGCAGGTCGAAGAACGCGCCGACGCTCCGCCAGGCCTGGGAGTGGACGCGGCCCATGAACGCGTATCCGATCATGCCCACGCCGATGGTGGTCTTGTCTGACATGCAACCCCCGATCAGGATTCGAATCCGAGCGCCAGATACTTGTCGACGTTCTCCTTGGTGATCGTCTCCGACGCGAGGGTGATCGACTGGGGAACCTGGTTCTCCACGAGGTCACTCATGCCCTTGCCCTGCGCGATCAACCTGGCGAGCCTGATGGCCGAGGAGGCCATCGTGGGGCTGTAGGTGACGGTGGCCTTGAGCACCGACGTGCCGGCCTGGATCTCCTTCATGGCGTTCAGCGAGCCGGCGCCGCCCACCATGACGAACTCGTCGCGGTTCGCCTCCTTGATGGCGGCCAGCACGCCGACCCCCTGGTCGTCGTCGTGGTTCCACAGAGCGTCGATCTTCTTGTGCGCCTGCAGCAGCGAGGTCGCCACCTGGTTGCCGGTCTCGACGGTGAACTTGGCGTCCTGCTTGGCCGTGACGCTGAACCCGTACGTCTTCAGCGCGTCGGCGAAGCCCTTGCTGCGGTCCTGGGTCAGCGGCAGCGTGGCGATGCCCTGGATCTCGACGATCACCGGGTTCGCGACGCCCTTGTCCTTGAGCTGCTTGCCGATGTAGTGCCCGGCCGCGACGCCCATGCCGTAGTTGTCGCCGCCGATCCACGTGCGGTAGGCCAGCTTGTCCGGGAACACCCGGTCGAGGTTGATGACCGGGATGCCCGCCTGCGTCGCCTGCAACGCGACCTGGTTCAGCTGCTGGCCGTCGTTCGGCAGGATGACCAGGGCGTTCACCTTGGCCGCGATCAGCGACTCGACGGCGGAGATCTGCTGGTTGATGTCGTTGGTCGGCTCGACGGCCTTGAAGTCGACGTCGCCGTACTGCTTGGCCGCGCTCTCGGCGTTCTTGGCGATGGCCGCGATCCAGCCGTGGTCGGCGGCCGGCGCGGAGAAGCCGATCGTCACCTTCTGGCCGGGTTCGTCGTTGCCGCTCGCGGCGGGGGCGGGCGCGGGCGCCGCCGACGAGGGAGCGGCCGCCGGCTCGTTGCTGGTGCAACCCGCCGCTAACAGCACTGCCCCGCCGACGAGGAATCCCCTGCGCGCGACGTTCTCACTCATGTTGCTCTCGCTTTCAGGTTCCGCCGCTGGAGAAGGACGGCGACGACGATGATCAGGCCCTTGGCGATCAGCTGGTCGCTGGTGTTGAGCCCGTTGAGGATGAACAGGTTCGTGATGAGGGTGAAGATCAGCAGGCCCAGGATCGAGCCGATGATCGTGCCCCGGCCTCCGGTGAGCAGGGTGCCGCCGATGATGACGGCGGCGATGGCGTCCAGCTCGTACAGGTCGCCGTGGGTGGACGAGCCTGTCGTCGTACGGGCCATGATGAGGATCGCGGCGACGCCGCAGCAGAAGCCGGACAGGGCGTACAGGAGCATCGTGTGCCTGCGTACGTCGATGCCGGCCAGCCTGGCCGCCTCGGGGTTGCCCCCGACCGCGTACGTGCGGCGGCCGAACGTGGTGCGGTTCAGGACGATCCACCCCAGCACCACGACCAGGGCGAACACGTAGACCAGCAGCGGGATGCCGAGCAGCCGCGTGGTGGACAGCTGCACGATGCCCTCGACCTGGATGAGCTGCGTCTTCCTGTCGGACATGCGCTGGGCCAGGCCGCGGGCGGCCACCAGCATGGCCAGGGTGGCGATGAACGGCACCATCCGCCCGTAGGCGATCAGCAGCCCGTTGACCAGCCCGGCCCCGGTGCCGACGAGGATCGCGCAGACGGCCATCACCACCGGCCCGTACGACTGGGTGGCCAGCGTGGTCGCCCAGACCGAGGCGAGGGCCATGACGGCGCCGACGGACAGGTCGATGCCACCGCCGATGATCACGAACGTGGCCCCGACGGTGATCACGCCGATCGTGGCGGCCAGGGCCAGGATGCTGACCAGGTTGGAGGTGGTGGCGAAGTTGTCGAACCGGGTGACCAGGCCGACGACCACGAGCAGCGCCAGCGCGCCCAGCAGGCCGAGGTGGCGGATCTCGGCGACCCCGTTCAGCAGGGACGGTCTCGGCCGGGCGACCCCGGCGGCGGGTCGTTCGGGCGCCTCAATGGGGTCGCTCATCACGCGGCCCTCCCATCCATGATCATGTCCAGTACGCGGTGCTCGTCCAGGCCGGCCGCCTCGCCCTCGTGGATGACGGCGCCCTCGCGCAGCACGAGCACCCGGTCGGCGAGGCCCAGCACCTCGGGCACCTCGCTGGAGACCAGCAGCACGCCGATGCCCTGGTCGGCCAGGTCGCGGATGACGGCGTACAGCTCGGCGCGGGCGCCGACGTCGACGCCGCGGGTGGGCTCGTCGAGCAGCAGCAGTTTGCGTCCGCCGAGCAGCCAGCGGGCGAGCACGGCCTTCTGCTGGTTGCCGCCCGACAGGGTCCTGATCGGGCGCTCGGGGTCGGGCGGGCGGATGTCGAGGAGCTCGGCCAGGCGGGCGGCCTCGGCCCGCTCGCGTCCGCGGTCGATCCACCCGAACCTGGCGAACTGCGGCAGGGTGCCGAGCGTGATGTTCGCGGTGACGCTCTGGTCGAGCAGCAGGGCCTGGGCCTTGCGTTCCTCGGGGGCCAGGCCCATGCCCTGCCGGACGGCGCCGGTCACGCGGCGGCGCGCCGGGCGGCCGGCGAGCGTGACGCGGCCGGCGGCGGGACGGGCTCCGTAGACGGCCTCCAGGATCTCGGAGCGTCCGCTGCCGACGAGCCCGGCGAGTCCGACGATCTCCCCGGCGCGTACGGAGAAGGAGACGTCGGCGAAGACGCCGGGCGCGGTCAGGTTCTCCACGCGCAGCACCTCCTCGCCGGGCGGCCGGGTCGGGCGGGGCGGGAAGACGTACTCGACGTTGCGGCCGGTCATGAGGGAGACGATGCGGGCGGTGGGCGTGTCGCGGGCGGGCAGGCCGACGGCGACGGTGCGCCCGTCCTTGAGCACGGTGACGCGGTCGCCGATCTCGCGGATCTCCTCCAGCCGGTGGGAGATGTAGACGACGGCCACGCCCTGGGCGGTGAGCTCGCGGATGATGCGGAACAGGTTGGCGACCTCGTCGTGGGCCAGGGCGGCCGACGGCTCGTCCATGATGATCAGGCGGGCGTCGTGGGAGAGGGCGCGGGCCATCGAGACGACCTGTTTGGCGGCCGGTGAGAGCCGTCCGACCTCGGTGGAGGGGCGGATCTCGCCGTGGCCGAGGCGTTCCAGCACCGCGCGGGCGGCCCGGCGGCCGGCCTGGCGGTTGACGAACCCGAAGCGGGCGTGCTCGTGGCCGAGGAAGATGTTCTCGGCGACGCTGAGGCCGTCGACCAGGTCGAGTTCCTGGTAGATGGTGGCGAAGCCGAGCCGGATGGCGTCGTTGGGGCTGGCGGGCCGGACGGGCGCGTCGTTGAAGACGATCGTGCCCTCGTCGGGCTGGTGGACGCCGGCCAGCACCTTGATCAGGGTGGACTTGCCCGCGCCGTTCTGGCCGAGCAGGCAGTGGACCTCGCCCGCCCGTACGTCGAGATCGACCCCGTCGAGCGCGCGCACGCCGGGGAACTGCTTGACGATGCCCTTCATGACCAGCATCGGGGGTCCCCTTCAGGCGTTGACGATGCGGTTGATGTTGTCCGGTGACAGGTAGTGCTCGATGGCGAGCAGGCCCGCACCGAGAGCGGCGGCGTTGATCCCGGTGCGGCTCGGGGTGATGGACAGGTGGTGGGTGGCCAGCGGCAGTGACCGGCGGTAGATGGTCTCCCTGATACCGGCCAGGAGGTGCTCGTGGACGCGGGACAGTGCGCCGCCGATGACGATGACCTCGGGGTTGAAGAAGTTGACCAGGCCGGCCAGCACCTCGCCGATGAGCCGGCCGGCCTCCCTGACCAGCCGCAGCGCCTGGGTGTTGCCCGCCTGGACGAGCGCGACGACGTCGGCGCCGGTCTCGGCGGCCAGCCCGAGCTCGGCGAGCCGGCGGGCGATGGCGGCGCCGCCGGCCACGGCCTCCAGGCAGGCGCTGTTGCCGCAGCGGCAGCCGGCGTCGTCGTGGCCGCTGACGCGGATGTGCCCGATGTCGCCGGCCGAGCCCTGGGCTCCTCTGTGGAGCTTGCCATCGGCCACGATGCCGCAGCCGATGCCGGTGCCGACCTTGACGAACAGCAGGTGGCTGGTGCCGGCGAAGGCGTTGCGGTGCTCGCCGAGCGCCATGACGTTGACGTCGTTGTCGACCAGCACCTGGATGCCGTCGAAGTATTCGGGGACGGGGTAGTCGTTCCAGCCGGGCATGATCGGCGGGTTGTTGGGGCGGCCGGTGGCGAACTCCACCGGGCCGGGCACGCCGATGCCGATGGCGCGCAGCGCGGCGCGGGGCCGTCCGGCCTCGCCGAGCAGCCGGTCGAGCCGCTCGTCGACGTGGGCGAGCACTTTGTCGGGGCCCTCGCCGATCTCCAGCGGGTCCTCGCACTCGGCCAGCAGGCCGCCGGTCAGGTCCATGAGCGCGACCCGGCAGTGGGTGGCGCCGAGGTCGACGCCGGCGAAGGCGTGCTCCTCGGTGTGCAGGCGGAGCTGGCGCGGTGGACGGCCGCCGGTGGACTCGCCGCTCTCGGTCTCCTCGACGAGACCGCGTTCGATGAGCGCGTCGACCCGCTGGGAGATCGTGGATCTGGCCAGTCCGGTGAGGCGCGCGAGATCGGAACGGGTGGTCGCCGATCCGGCGCTGATGAGCGTCAGGACGTCGGCAGCCGAGCCCGGCTGGGGGGTCATGCGGGAACAATAAGATCACTCATGCGGCAAATCAAGAGCCTTGTTCGACCGAACCTCGCTGACTTATGTCGAAGATCGAACAAAGCCTGGCATGAGACGTGCGCCGAGACCCTCCCGAACGCGCGGAAGCCGGCCACCGCCCCGACGGGCGATGACCGGCTTCCGGCAGGCTCCGGCGCTGGAGCGGCTAGAGCATGGCCTTCATCGAGTCGCCGGCCGTCAGCACGTACGGCTGCTCGGCCATCACCGAGCCCCAGTTGTCGGCGATCGCCTCGGGGGTGAGGTCGTCGGCCTTCCAGCCGGGCCCCTCGGCCACGAACACGCGGGCCACCCGCCCGCCGCCGACGGTGAACACCTCGCCGCTCGACTCGCACGAGTCGTGCACGAGGTAGGCGACCAGCGCGCTCACCCGCTCGGGTGTGAACTTCGCCTCGAACTCGGCCGGCAGCAGCGCCTCGGTCATCCTGGTCCAGGCGACGGGGGCGATGGCGTTGGCCTTGATGCCGTTGCGCGCGCCCTCGATGGCCAGCGTCTTGGTCAGCCCCACCAGGCCCATCTTGGCGGTGGAGTAGTTGGCCTGGCCGAAGTTGCCGAACAGGCCGGCCGGGCTGGAGGTGTTGACGATCCGGCCGTGGCCGGCCTCCTTCATCAGCGGGTAGGCGGCCTGGCTGACCAGGTACGACCCGCGTACGTGCACGGCCAGCACGCCGTCGAAGTCCTCGACGGTCATCTTCCCGAAGGACCTGTCCCGCAGGATGCCCGCGTTGTTGACGACGATGTCGATCCGGCCGAACGCGTCGACGGCCGTCTGCACGAGCGCCCTCGCGCCCTCGGGGGTGGCGACGTTGTCGGTGTTGGCGACGGCCTGGCCGCCGTGCTTGGTGATGAGCTCGACCACCTCGGCGGCTGGGCCGGTGGAGGCGCCGGTGCCGTCGAGCGCGCCGCCGAGGTCGTTGACCACGACCTTGGCGCCCCGCTCGGCGAGCAGGAGCGCGTGCGCCCTGCCGAGGCCGTGCCCGGCGCCCGTGATGATCGCGACCCTGTCATCGAACCGAAGCATCGAACCTCCAGAGCAAGAGAACAACATTCTGGTAGGAGTACGATAACCGACCGGCTCAGGCGCGTCTCCAGAGCTCGGGCTCGCCCTCCTGCCTGCGTACCCTGCCCCGTCCGGCCAGCCATACCAGGTGGGCCAGCGTCTCGTTGTTGGCCGCCCGGCGCATGAACGGCGGGATCGTCTCCCAGGGCCGCGACCAGCTCAGCCGGGTGGCGACGTCCCAGCAGGTCACGCCGTCGTCCTCGCCGACGACCCGTTCGATCTCGGCCAGCCGCTCGTCGTGGTGCGCCAGCACGTGGTCGACGCGCCCGGCCAGCTCCAGGAAGCGGTACTCGTGGCCGGGCAGCACCTCGTCCACCTCCAGGTCGCGCACGGCGGCCAGCGAGCCGAGGTAGTCGGCCAGCGGATCGGGGCCCGACTGGGGGTGCACGGCCACGATCGGCGTGATCTTCGCCAGCACGTGGTCGCCGGAGAGCAGCAGCCTGCGCTCCGGCGAGACGAAGCACAGGTGGCCGGGCGTGTGGCCGGGGGTCCAGACGGCCCGCAGGTCCCAGCCGGGCAGGTCGAGCTTCTCGCCGTCCTCGATCAGCCGGTCGGGACGGGCCATCGTGACCATGTGCCTGATCATCATCGAGGCCCCGGCCAGCTCGTCCAGGCTCAGGTCGGGCACGCCGGAGCGCCGGAGCAGGGCCCGCTCCCGCTGGACGAGCGAGTCGATGGCGTCGTCGTCGTACCGTTCGCGCACCAGGTTCGCGTCGGCCGGGTGCAGCCCGATCCAGGCGCCCGACGCCTCGCGGACGCGTCCGGCCAGGCCGTAGTGGTCGGGGTGCAGGTGGGTGACCAGGACGGCCCTGACGTCGGCGATCCCGTAGCCGGCCACGGCCAGCCCGGCGGCGAGGGCGTCGTAGGCCTCGTCGGTGTTCCACCCGGCGTCCACGATGGCCACGCCGTCGGGCAGTTCGAGGGCGTAGACCAGGACGTACCGCAGCGGGTTGACCGGGATGGGCACCGGGATCGACCACAACCCCGGCCGGACCCGCTCGACCTCCGGAACCGCCCCGCTCATCCACGCCTCACGCTGCGCCACGCTGGAAGGAGTCACCACGAACTTAGCCATGGCCCCGAATATAGTTCTGGTCCCGAATCATGTTCTACTAGGGGTCATGAAGCTGAGCCGCGAGATCTCAGACGATGGCCGCTTCGTCCGGCAGCCGAACCGCTTCACCGAACGGCTCGGGCCGCCCGAGCCCGGCCGCTACCGGCTCTACGCCTCCTACGCCTGCCCGTGGGCACAGCGCGTGCTGATCGTCCGCGCCCTGCTCCGCCTGGAGGACCTGCTGGACGTCACGATCGTCGACCCCATCCGCGACGAGAAGGGCTGGCGGATCCCCGACGGCGGCCCGCCGTACCTGTCGGAGCTCTACCACGCGACCGAACCGGGCTACACGGGCCGCTACACCGTGCCGTGCATCTGGGACATCCAGGACGAACGCCTCGTCACCAACGACTTCCCGCAGATCACCCTCGATCTGGAGACGTCGTGGGGCAGCGCGCCCGACCTGTACCCCGAACGCCTGCGCCCGGACATCGACATCATGAACGACCGCCTCTACCACGGCCTCAACAACGCGGTCTACGAGGCCGGCTTCGCCCGCGGGCAGCAGGCGTACGAAGAGGCGGTCACCCGCGTGTTCACCACGCTCGACCTGCTGGAGGTGCGCCTGGCGGAGTCGGAGTTCCTCTTCGACACGCTCACCGACAGCGACGTGCGGCTGTTCACCACGTTGGTCAGGTTCGACACGGTCTACCACGGCCACTTCAAGTGCTCGATCAGGCGGCTGACGGACTATCCGGCGTTGTGGGCGTACACCCGCAGGCTCTACGCGATCCCCGCCTTCCGCGACACCACGGACTTCGACCACATCAGGCGCCACTACTACATGACCCAGACGAACATCAACCCGAGCAGGATCGTTCCGGTAGGGCCGGAACTCGACTGGAGCGTGTGACCCCCGGCCTCGGCATCGCGACGAACAGCAGCGCCGAGGCCAGCACCACCCCGGAGGCCACCCACCAGGCGGCGGACGCGCCCGTCTGCGCGGCCAGGACGCCGAGCGTGGAGTTGGCCAGCACCCCGCCCGCCTGGAGCGAGAGCGAGGACGTCGAGGTGACCGTGGTGCGCTCGGCGGCGGAGACCGCGTTGTGCTGCATCTCCAGGCAGAGCAGCCCGGTCACCGACAGCCCGGCGAACATGACGAGGTAGGCCAGCCCGGCCGCCACCAGGCCGGGCACGCCGTCCAGCCCGGCGGTGGCGGCCAGCGAGCCGACCGACAGCGCGCAGAGCACCGCGCCCACCATGGCCCCTCTGGCCGAGCTGCCGGCCAGGCGAGCCACGCGGGGGGCGAGCACGCTGCCGGTGGCGCTGGCGGCATAGCCCAGGGCCGCCACGACGGCGTAGGCCGCGCTGCCGCGCTCGGCCGTGCCGGCCAGCTCGGCCAGGCGGCCGGGGGTCAGCAGCTCGATCGTCATCAGCAGCATGCCGGACGCGGCCGCGGCGGCCATCAGGCGGCGCAGCACCGCGCCCCCGGCCGCCAGCCGGATCCCGGCGACCACCGTGGCGGGCACCTCACGCAGCACGCCCCCCAGCGAGCGCCGCGCGTGCGCCGGCTCGGGCAGCGCGAACATCACCACCACCAGCAGCACGACGGCCGCGCCCGCCCCCAGCAGCGGCGGCACGGCGAGCGGCGTCATCACCTCCGGCGGCACCAGCATCGGGACCGCGCCGCCCAGCAGCACGCCGACGGCCAGCGCCACCGACTCCATCGCGCCGCCGCGCGCGAGGCCGGGCTTGAGGTCGGCCCCCTCGCCCTCGATGCCGTGCAGCGTGTCGACGTACCAGGAGGTCGCCGGGCCGCTGGACAGGGCCCTGGCGATCCCCTTGAGCACGCCGCTGACCAGGAACATCCAGAACGCGGTGGAGACGCTCATCAGCGCCAGGCCCGCCACGGTGAACACCGCCGAGCAGGCCAGCACCGCGCGCCGCCCGACGACGTCGGCCAGGCCGCCGGTGGGCAGCTCCAGGCTCGCGGTGACGACCGAGAAGACGGTCACCGACAGGCCGACCTCGACCAGGCCGAGGCCCCTCTCGGTCATCAGCAGCACCATGCAGGCGACCATGAGCCCCGGCGGCAGCCAGGTCAGGAAGCTGACGAGCATGTAGCGCCGCAGGGCGGAACGAGCGGTCATCGGTCCTGCTCCTCTTCGTCGTCACCGGCCTGTTCGTCGTCACCGGCCCGGGGGAAGCCCTCGCGGGGGAAGCCGCCCCGCCAGATGTGCACCTGCCGGACGTCGGGGTCGCCGGCGTAGCGGGCGGCCAGCTCGCGGAGCAGCTCCTCGACCCGCTCGTCGAACTCCAGCAGCCCGGCCGGCGGCAGCTCCACGAAGTCGTCGCTCATCCCCGCCGCCCGCACCCACTCGGGGGACCATCGGCGCTCGTCATAGCCCTGGGCGACGCGGGCGAGCGCCTCGACCTGGCGCATCCGCATGATCCGGACCGCCTCGCGGCCCTCCTCGGTGCCGGACAGCTCGCCGCTGTCCCAGGAGGTGTAGCGGTGGCGGGCCCGCCAGCGGCGCTCGCGGCCGTCGCGCCGATCGGGGTCCTCCTCGATGAAGCCGTACTTGAACAGCTCACGCAGGTGGTAGCTGGTCGAGCCGGAGCTCTCGCCGACCTTGCGGCCCAGCTCGCTGGCGGTGGCCGGGCCGTCGCTGCGCAGCAGCCCGAGCAGCCGCACCCGCAAGGGGTGGGCGACCACTTTGAGCACCTGCGGGTCACTGATCGTGTACTGCTCCTCCATGAGGACGAGCATAGACCGCAAAGCCTTTTTTGCAAAGGCTATTTTGCGATCTCTGCGACCCTCCGGCCCGGCCTCCTAAACTGGGCGGATGCTTGACGACATCCGCGTGGACGACGCCGTCCTCGCCCTGCGCCCCGACTTCGCCGTGCTGGTGATGCTGGCCCACGGCCTGCGGAACGGCCCCACCGACGACCGCACCCGCGCCTGGCTGGCCGAGGCGTCGGCGTCCGAGGTGCAGGCCGACAAGATCGACGCCTGGAAGGACGCCTACCGCGCCTTCGGCGCCAAGCCGCAGCGCACCAGGCCCTCGGTCGACGCCCTGACCCGGCGCATGCCGCTGCCGGAGATCAACCGGGTGGTCGACGCGTACAACACGATCAGCGTCAAGCACGCGCTGCCCATCGGCGGCGAGGACCTCGACCATTACCAGGGCCCGGCCCGGCTGGTGCGGGCGACCGGCGACGAGCACTCGGAGGAGGCGCTCGGGCAGCCCGAGCCCGGCGAGGTGATCTGGCGCGACGACGCCGGCGTGACCTGCCGCCGGTGGAACTGGCGTCAGGTGGCGCGCACCCGGCTCACCGAGGAGACGACCAACGCGATCTTCCTCCTCGAACGCCTGGAGCCGATGTCGATGGAGGAGCTCCAGCAGGCCGGCAAGGAGCTGGCGGACCTGCTGGAGGAGCTGTCACCCGGGGTGCGGATCACCAGCAGAATCGTGCCCGGAGGGAAATAAACCTGCCGGCCATACGTTGATACCAAACAGTAACAATGGCGGCTCTCCCTGGATTGACTAGGCGGGCGTGACCTCTTCGGCGTGTCCTGAGAGGATCGTTCGAGGCGGCGCGTGCTCTTCGGCGCGCGCTGCCGGTCCGGGCGAGTAGCCTTGGACAGGTTCTCTAACATCAACGCCGATCTGCGGAAGAGGGCGATTTCCGCCGTGTCGTCTGAGTCGTCGCGGACAAACCCGCTGGCAAGCTTTGGTCAGAACGAGTGGCTTGTCGACGAGCTGTACCAGAAGTACCTTCAAGATCCAGAGTCTGTCGACAAGGCCTGGTGGAACTTCTTCGCTGACTACAACCCTGATTACGGACCGGGCCGGACCCCGGTCAGGGAGGCGGCGAACGGCACTGCGACCGCGCCCGCACCTCCCAAGGCGCCCCCGAAGGCGCCTCCGGCAGCCGAGAAGCCGAAGCAGCCGGCCACCCCGGTGCCCAAGGGCGCCGAGGAGGTGAAGCTGCGCGGCGCCGCCGCGCGCACGGCCGCCAACATGGACCTGTCCCTGACGGTCCCGACGGCGACCAGCGTCCGGGCCATCCCGGCCAAGCTGCTCATCGACAACCGCATCGTGATCAACAATCACCTCAAGCGGGGGCGTGGCGGCAAGATCTCCTTCACTCACCTGATCGGCTTCGCGATCGTCAAGGCGCTGAAGGCGATGCCGGAGATGAACTACTCCTACACGGAGGTCGACGGCAAGCCCACGCTGGTCAAGCCCGAGCACGTCGGGTTCGGCCTGGCGATCGACGTCCAGAAGAGCAACGGTGAGCGCCAGCTCCTCGTGCCCTCGATCAAGGGCGCCGAGGAGATGGACTTCCGCCAGTTCTGGGTGGCCTACGAAGAGGTCGTCCGCAAGGCCCGCGCGGGCAAGCTGGGCGTCGACGACTTCTCCGGCACCACGATCTCGCTGACCAACCCCGGCACGATCGGCACCGTCCACTCCGTTCCGCGTCTGATGCCCGGCCAGGGCACGATCATCGGCGTCGGCGCGATGGAATACCCGGCCGAGTACCAGGGCGCCTCGCCCGACACGCTGTCGCGCCTGGCCGTCTCCAAGGTCATGACGCTGACCAGCACCTACGACCACCGGATCATCCAGGGCGCCCAGTCGGGCGACTTCCTGCGCCAGATCCACCGGCTGCTGCTCGGCGAGGACGGCTTCTACGACGAGATCTTCGAGGCCCTGCGCATCCCGTACGAGCCGGTGCGCTGGGTCCAGGACATCTCGGCCTCGCACGACGACGACGTGGCCAAGTCGGCCCGGGTCATCGAGCTGATCCACGCCTACCGCGTGCGCGGCCACCTGATGGCCGAGACCGACCCGCTGGAGTACAAGCAGCGCAAGCACCCCGACCTCGACATCCAGTCCCACGGGCTGACCCTGTGGGACCTCGAGCGCGAGTTCGCCACGGGCGGTTTCGGCGGCCGTCCGCTGATGAAGCTCCGCGAGATCCTGGGCGTGCTGCGCGACTCCTACTGCCGCACGGTCGGCATCGAGTACATGCACATCCAGAACCCCGAGGAGCGGGCCTGGATCCAGGCGCGGGTGGAGAAGCCGCACGCCTCGCCCGAGCGCGACGAGCAGCTCAACATCCTGTCCCGGCTCAACACCGCCGAGGCGTTCGAGACGTTCCTGCAGACGAAGTTCGTCGGCCAGAAGCGTTTCTCGCTGGAGGGCGGCGAGTCCCTGATCCCGCTGCTCGACTCGGTGATCAGCGACGCCGCCGACGAGGGCCTCGACGAGGTCGTCATCGGCATGGCCCACCGCGGCCGGCTCAACGTGCTGGCCAACATCGTGGGCAAGTCCTACGCGCAGATCTTCGGCGAGTTCGAGGGCAACATCGACCCGCGCACCGCCCACGGCTCCGGCGACGTCAAGTACCACCTGGGCGCGAGCGGCGAGTTCACCGCCCCGAGCGGCAAGATGATCACGGCGTCCGTGGTGGCCAACCCCTCCCACCTGGAGGCGGTCGACCCGGTGCTGGAGGGCGTCGTCCGCGCCAAGCAGGACCTCCTGGAGCGCGGTGAGGAGGGCTTCACCGTCCTTCCCGTCCTCGTCCACGGCGACGCGGCCTTCGCCGGCCAGGGCGTGGTGGCCGAGACGCTCAACCTGTCGCAGCTGCGCGGCTACCGCACCGGCGGCACCGTGCACGTGGTGGTCAACAACCAGGTGGGCTTCACCACCTCGCCGGCCTCCTCCCGCTCGTCGGTCTACGCGACCGACGTCGCGCGGATGATCCAGGCGCCGATCTTCCACGTCAACGGCGACGACCCCGAGGCCGTGGTACGCGTGGGCCAGCTGGCCTACGAGTACCGCCAGGCGTTCCGCAAGGACGTCGTCATCGACCTCATCTGCTACCGCCGCCGCGGCCACAACGAGGGCGACAACCCCGCCTTCACCCAGCCGCTGATGTACGACCTGATCGACGCCAAGCGCTCGACCCGCAAGCTCTACACCGAGGCGCTGATCGGCCGGGGCGACATCACGGTCGAGGAGGCCGAGTCGGCGCTGCGCGACTACCAGGCCAAGCTGGAGCAGGCGTTCACCGAGACGCGCGAGGCGGCCAAGAAGCCCAAGGAGGCGGCCGCCATGCGGGTGCCCCCGGCCGAGGTCGTCAAGTGGTCCCACGCCGACACGCCGACGGCGATCAGCGACGAGACGCTCAAGCGCATCGTCGACACCCAGCTCAACCTGCCCGAGGGCTTCACGCCGCACCCGCGCCTGGCGCCGGTGCTGCAGCGCCGCGGTCAGATGGTCGAGACCGACTCGATCGACTGGGCGATGGGCGAGACGCTGGCGTTCGGCTCCCTGCTGATCGACGGCCACCCGGTGCGCCTGGTCGGCCAGGACTCCCGGCGCGGCACGTTCACCCAGCGCCACGCGGTGCTGGTCGACCGGATGACCGGCGCCGACCACACGCCGCTGAAGCAGTTCAACGAGGGCACCACGAAGTTCTACGTCTACGACTCGCTGCTCAGCGAGTTCGCGGCGCTCGGCTTCGAGTACGGCTACAGCGTCGTGCGTCCCGATGCCCTGGTGGCCTGGGAGGCGCAGTTCGGCGACTTCGTCAACGGCGCCCAGACGATCATCGACGAGTTCATCTCGTCCGGTGAGCAGAAGTGGGGCCAGCGGTCGTCGGTCGTGCTGCTGCTGCCGCACGGCTTCGAGGGCCAGGGCCCCGACCACTCCTCGGCCAGGATCGAACGGTTCCTGCAGGTCTGCGCGCTCGACAACATGACGGTCGCGCAGCCGTCCACGCCGGCCAACTACTTCCACCTGCTGCGCTGGCAGGTGGAGTCCAACCGGCACAAGCCGATGGTGGTCTTCACGCCCAAGTCGCTGCTGCGGCACAAGGCGGCCACGTCGAAGGCGTCCGACTTCACCACCGGCACCTTCCAGCCGGTCATCGGCGACACCACGGTCGATCCGGCCAAGGTCACCCGGATCGTCCTGGTCTCGGGCAAGCTCTACTACGACCTGGCCGCACAGCGCGACAAGACGGGCCGCGACGACGTCGCGATCGTCCGTCTCGAGCGGCTCTACCCGTTCCCCACCGAGGAGCTCACCGCCGAGCTGGCCCGCTACGGGCAGCAGGCCGAGCTGGTGTGGGCCCAGGACGAGCCGGTGAACATGGGCCCGTGGCCCTACCTGACGCTGAAGCTGGCCGAAGACCCGCAGACGCTCGGCGGCCGGTCGCTGCGCCGCGTCTCGCGGACCCCGAACAGCTCGCCCGCGACGGGTTCGCACAACTCGCACGACACCGAGCTGGAGGAGATCCTCCACCAGCTCTTCGGCTGAGCAGGCCGCCAGTGAGCCCCCGGCCGTCCGGCCGGGGGCTTCTGTGTTGACCGGCAGGGTGAGGCCCCTGCCTGCACGAAGGAGAAACCCATGTACTTCACCGATCGAGGGATCGAGGAGCTGGTCGATCGGCGGGGCGAGGAAGAGGTCAGCGTGCTCTGGCTGGGCGAGCGGCTGCGCGAGTTCGTCGATCTCAACCCCGAGTTCGAGACCCCGATCGAGCGGCTGGCCACCTGGCTGGCCCGCCTCGACGACGAGGACGACGACTGACGGGATCCGCCCCCGAGACGCGATACATCTTGAGTTTTCGAGTAACGCGACATATCGTGTTCTCGTAAGAGACGTACTCGTCAAGGAGGCATACGTTCATGGAGAAGTGGACGCTCGACGCTCCCGAGCAGCTCACGTTCGGGCCGGTGGAGTCACTTGACGTGCGGATCGTCGCCGGCAGGCTGGCCGTCCTGGCCAGCGAGGGCCCGCCCACGCTGGAGCTGACGGAGATCGAGTCGGCCGCGCCGCTGCTGGTCAGCTACGACGCGCTGACCAAAGAGCTGGTCGTCACCTACGAGGGCCTGACCCTGGACGGGCTGCTCGGCTGGCTGCGGCGCGACAAGCGCAGGACCAACCTCACGCTCACCGTGCCCAGGGGGTGCCGGGTGAACACGGAGGTGGTCTCGGCGTCCACGGTGCTGGCCGGGTTCGAGCGTTCCACCCGGGTCAAGAGCGTGTCCTCGGAGGTCGTCCTCGACGGCGTGAGCGGCGAGGTGAGCGCCACCACGGTCTCCGGCTCGATCGAGAGCCGGGCCATGGAGGGCGACCTGGCGTTGAAGACCGTCTCGGGCGAGCTGACGCTGGCCGACGGCAGCCCGCGCCGGCTCAAGGCCAGCACGGTGTCCGGCCGCATCACCGCCGACCTGACGCTCCGGCCGACGAGTCATGTGACGCTCAACAGCGTCTCGGGTGCCATCCTGGTGCGGGTGCCGGAGAACGTCGAGTCCGACGTCAGCATGAGGTCCACCTCCGGCCGGCTGAGCTCGACGTTCGACGGACTGTCGGCGAACAACAGCCCCGGCTCCAAGACGCTGTCCGGACGCCTGGGGGGCGGCATGGCCTCACTGTCGGCGTACACCGTCTCGGGCGAGGTCGCGCTGCTCAAGGGAGAGAAGGAATGAGCCCTGTCTTCGGTCACGGCCGGCTCCGGCTGTACCTGCTCAAGCTGCTGGAGGAGAGCCCGCGGCACGGGTACGAGGTCATCCGGCTGCTCCAGGACCGCTTCCTCGGCGTCTACTCGCCCTCGCCCGGCACGATCTACCCGCGGCTGGCCCGCCTGGAGGAGGAGGGCCTGGTCACGCACGAGGTGGTCGAGGGCAAGAAGGTGTTCTCCATCACCGACAAGGGCCGCGAGGAGCTCAACGCCCGGCTCGACGAGCTCGACGACCTGGAGCAGGAGATCTCCGCCTCCGTGCGCGACATCGCCCGCGAGGTCAAGGAGGACGTCCGCGACACGGTGAAGTCGCTGCGCGACGAGCTGACCCGGATGGCCAAGGACGTCCGCACCGGCACCCGCGACGACGCCAAGGCGCGGGCCGAGGAGCTCAAACGGCTCAAGGAGCAGCAGAAGCGGCAGTGGATGGCGCACGCCAACCAGTGGCAGGTGGAGAGCGACCGGCTGGCCGGCGAGTGGCGCCGGATCTGGTCGGACATCTGGACCACGCTCGGCGGCGACACCGTGCGCCGGGCCGAGCTCGACAGCGAGCTGGGCGAGCTGCTGGCCGACTTCGTGGCCCAGGCCCGCACGGAGGCCGCCGGCGCCGCCCTGACCACGCAGAAGCTGGACGAGCTGCACACCGTGCTCGACGAGGCGTCCGCCCGCATCCGCGACATCCTCCAGCGCTGAGCCGCCGGTGAGCCGCCGCTGAACCGTCGGTACGCCGTCGTCAGGCTGAGCGCAATGAGCGTTGCGGGCGTCCGTGGCCGCGGGCCGCTCTGCGGGCGTGGTAGGCGACCGGCATGTAGCGCAACCGCTCGGGCAGGCGCGCGGTCAGCATCGCCACGGCGTGCCCGAGGTGCCGCAGCCGCCGCTCGTCCCGGGCCGTCCAGCGCAGGCCGAGCTTCCTGCGCGCGGCCGGCGGCAGGGTGCCGACGGTGACGAAGTGGTTGAACTCCCCCGACCCCAGTCCCACCGGCGTCCACAGGCGGCGCAGCGGCCTCGGCAGGCCGGGCGGGGCGGGCGTGCCGCGCATGACGGCGAGCACCTCCAGCGCCGTCGGGTGCGGCTCCAGCCGCTCGGCGACCATCGTGTCGAAGTAGCGCCAGAACGCCTCCAGGTCCGCCGGCATCTCGCGCTCCGGCACCTGCAGGATCGCGCCGAGCTGCCGCGACTCGGCGTACATGCGGCGTTGCTGCTCCTCGGTGTAGGGGGTGCCGAAGTAGCGGTTGAGCGTGACGAAACGCTCGAACAGCGACAGGTGCACCCAGGCCCACGCCTCGCCGTTCAGGGCGTGGTAGGCGCGGCCGTGCTCGTCCACGCCGCTGATGGAGCGGTGCAGCTCGCGCAGCCGCCGCCCCTCGGCCAGGCCGCCCTCACCGCCGTAGACCCACTTCTGGACGGAGGCGAGCGTGCGGTTGAGCCGCCCCCACGGGTCGTCCTTGTACGTCGAGTGCTCCGCCACCGCCGCGCCGACCGCCGGGTGCATGGTCTGGAGGACCAGCGCGCTGCCGGCCACGAGCAGGTTGCGGTATTCGCCCGCGGTGTCCCAGTGCATCGAACCCGGGCCGAAGGGCTCAACGTTCATGGTGAACGCCTCCAGGGTGATACGACGTCATTCTTCCTGTATCACCCAGAAGGCGGACAAGTAACCCTTCACTTATTCAGCTGGTAAAGACGATTTTTCCGAAGATCTCCCCCTGGGCCATGGCCGCGAAGCCGTCCCTGGCCTCGGTCATCGGCAGCGTCCGGTCGATCATCGGCCGCACGCCCGTCTGCTCCAGGAACACCGCGAGCCGCTGGAGTTGGTCGCGGGTGCCCATGGTGGTGCCGACCACGGAGAGCTGCAGGAAGAAGACGCGGTTGAGGTCGGCGGGCGGGACCGCGCCGCTGGTGGCCCCGGAGACCACGATGCGGCCGCCCGGCCTGAGCGACTTGAGCGAATGGTCCCAGGTGGCCTGGCCGACGGTCTCCATGACCGCGTCCACCCGCTCGGGCAGCCGCGCGCCCGTCTCGAAGACCTGGTCGGCGCCGAGTTCGCGGGCCCGCTCGCGCTTGTCCTCCGACCGGCTGGTCGCCCAGACCCGGAAACCGCCGGCGCGGCCGAGCGCGATCAGCGCGGTGGCGACGCCGCCGCCGGCGCCCTGCACCAGCACGGTCGAGCCCGGTTCGAGCCCGGCCTTGTCGAACAGCATGCGGTACGCGGTCAGCCAGGCCGTGGGCAGGCAGGCGGCCTCCTCGAAGCTGAGCGCGGCCGGCTTGGGCACGAGGTTGCGCCGCGGCACGGCCACCCGCTCGGCGAACGTCCCGTCGTGCACCTCCGACAGCAGCGAGCGCCTGGGGTCGAGCGTCTCGTCCGCGCCCGTGCCGATGACGGCGTGCACGATGACGTCGTTGCCGTCCTCGTCCACGCCGGAGGCGTCGCAGCCGAGCACGATCGGCAGGCGGTCCTGCCTGATGCCCACGCCCTTGAGCGTCCACAGGTCGTGGTGGTTGAGGGCGGCGGCGCGTACCGAGACGGTCGTCCAGCCGTCGGGCGCCTTCGGGTCGGGGTGCTCACCGAGCGTCAGCCCGGCGAGCGGATTGTCGGGATCGGTCTGTGTGGCGGTTACGGCGAACATGGCCGCACCCTACTAACCGACCCGCCACCACCCCCGACACCGCCCCGCCCGACCGAGCCGCCACCTCGTCTCGCGGCGTCCGGCCGGGCCTCAGTCCTTGACCGTCACCCGGATCCCGGCGAGGGCGCGGCGTCTGAACTCCTCGGAGCCGGCGACGGCGACCTCCACGTCCCCCCGGCACGTCCACTCGCCCGGACGCCCGCGACCCTCGATCACCTTCGGCAGCCGGGCCTTCCTGACGCAGTCGGGCGTGGGCGCCAGCACCACCATCTCCCGCACTCCCCCGCCGAACCACAGCTGCGGCCCGGCCGGACCCTCCTGGGTCATGGCACCCGGACGGGCCAGCCGCACCGATCCTTCGCCCGACAACACCAGGTAGCCGTCCCGGGTCACCTTCCCGTGCAGCTCCCGCGCCAGGGCCGTGCGCTGGTCGAAGGTCAGTCCGTCGCCCCTGTCCTGCATCGCCACCCGCCAGCGTCCGAACGCGAACAGCAGCACCTGCCCACTGCCCCCGCCGGGCTGGGGCGGCCACAGGGTGACGCCGGGGCCGTAGCTCCTGATCGGCCGGCCGCCGCCGGTCACCTCGGCGACCCCGTTGTACGGCACGCCGAACTGCCGGAACCGCCCGTCGATCCACGCCCCCTGGAACGGCCGCACCCCCAGCTCGTTGAGGTCGAGGTCGGCCGGGTAGCGCACCTCGGCCTTCAGCCCGTCGGGGAAGACGACGTCGATGATCTCGTCGCGGCCCTTGGTCCTGGCCGGGATCCGCAGGGCGTTGGGGCCGTTCTCGATCCTGGTGAGGGAGCGGATGGGCGTGGTGGCGGACGGCGAGGGCGGCTCCTGCCGCGGGTCGCGGCTGAGCAGCAGGCTGACGGCCGGGATCACCAGCAGAGCCAGCACCACCGCGAGCCCGATCCACCGGCGGCGGCCGCGCCCCCCTGCCTCGATGACGTCGAACTGGTCGGACACGACGTGCCTCGCCGGGTTAGTGCGGGTTGCGCCCTTCACTCCCAGTTCAGTTGAGCGACATCCACCCGCGCAAGCCCTCGAACCCGGCGAAGTCCCCGTGCGAGGTCACAACTTCACAACCTCGCCGGGATCACCAGGTGGCCACGTTCGGCCCGTCGCCCGCCACCAGGCCGACCCGCTGCCCCACGAGCTCCCGGGACATGGCGTCGGCCAGCAGCTCCGGCTCCAGCACGTGCGCGTGCGCCCGCCCGCCGGCCGGCAGGTCGACGACGAGGATGCCCTTGTCCGGCTCGCCGTCCGGGCCGTGCGCGACCGTGTAGCCGGCCACGGTGGCGGGCCCGGCGTACGAGCCCACGACGGGCACCCCGGCCGCCGTGAACACCGGGACGGCGTCCCCCGGCGGCCCGCCCGGCTCGCTGGACCACACCGCGTACGTGTGCTTCGTCAGGTGCATCCCCACGCCGGTCACCAGCCCGTGGCTCGACTGCGTGCGCAGCAGCCCGGCCATCGTGGCCGTCGAGTGCAGCACGTAGTCGCTGGCCGGGCCGCCGGCGTACGGCAGGCCGCCGGTGACCGTCAGGCCGCGCCGGTCGTACGGGTCGAGCCCGATCGCGTCGCACGCCTGCCGCAGCGCGACGGCGAAGCAGCTGTACAGGTCGAGGGCGTCCATGTCGGCCAGGCCGAGCCCGGCGCGGCGGAAGGCGGCCTCGGCGGCGGCCCCGATCGCCTGCGACGAGCCGAGCGCGGGCCGCGCCGCCACCTCCCACGTGTCCTCGGCGTACGCCCAGCCGCGCAGGTAGACCCGCCGCTCGTCCGGCACCCCCAGCCGGTCGGCCAGCTCCGCGCCGGCCAGGACGACGGCCGCCGCCTGGTCGACCTCCATGACCGCCACGGTGTTCCTGGTGTACGGCCAGCCGACGAACCGGTTGCCCTTCACCAGCTCCTCGGGCGTGCGCACGGCCCGCCGCCACGCGTGCGGGTTGGCCGCGGCCACCTCCGTCATCGGCGCCATCATCCGGCCCCGGTCGAGCATCTCCTCCTCGACCGTCATCCCGGCCGCCGCCCGCCGCGCGGTCTCCATGATCGCGTAAGTGTGCACGGGCAGGAACAGATCGTGTGCCAGCTCGGCCGGGTGCGGGGGCCGTTCCCAGCCGTAGGGCGGCTTGGGATCGGCGGCGTGGCTCCACGGCACGTGCTCGCCCGCCCGACGGTAGGCCCGCCGGGTGGCCAGCGCCTCGGCCCCGGTGATCAGCGCGCAGTCCAGGTCGCCCGCCGCGATGCGGGCCGCGGCCGCGCCGATGAGGAGCTGCGGAGCCGTACCGCTGACCTTGGAGTAGGCGGTGTGGCGCGGCGTGGCGCCCAGACGCTCGGCCAGCCGCCCGGTCGGCGAGTCGTACTGCCAGGAGTCGGTGTGGACGATCTGGATCGAGTCGAGCCGCCCGGCGGGCAGCCGGGCGTCATCGGCCGCCTCGCGGGCGACCGATTCCCACAGATCGAGCGGTTCCGGGCCGGGCTGCTCGCGAACGGTGCGTTGTGCGATGCCGATGAGACAGGGGGTGCGTGGATCCATACGGACATCTAACCAGAACAACATTCGGTTGATAAGTAGTGGCGTTTGATAATCAGCGTTACCAGTGTTGCGGCAGACTCATCATCATGGTTCTGACCTGCGAAGATGCTTTTCTGGAATACATGCGATTTCGCTATCTCCATAACGAAACGGAACCAGGTCCGACCTTTTCGCGTCGCTTTCTGGCTGACGGGTTGCGCCATTCATTAGCGTGCTCAACGTTTTCCTGGCCCACCGGGGCGCAGCACCCCGCTCTGGGCCGCCGAGAACCTGAGAGGAGTTCCATGCATTCCCGAGCAAGGCGCATCACGATCACCCTCGCCGTGCTGGTGTCCGCCGCTCTGGCCGCCGGCACGACCACCGGCGCCGCGGCGGAGGCGGCCTCGGCCCCCGACGTCGTGTCCAGGAACGCGGCGACCCCCGCCGAGCAGGCCGTGCAGTTCTGGACGCCCGACCGCATCAAGCTCGCCACCGACCACGACGGCGCGCTCGACGTGTCGTCCAGGGGCGTCAGGGGCGTCACGGGCGGAAACCAGACCCCCGACGGCCCGCCCGGATCGGTCCCGCCGATCGGCGGGGAGAAGGCCAAGGCCGGCAAGAGCAGGCAGGTCAACCTCCCCAACACGGTCGGCCGGGTGTTCTTCACGCTGCCCCGGACCGACCCGCGCAACCCGAAGAACTGGCGGTACTGCTCGGCCAGCTCCGTACAGGGCAAGTACCGCAATCTGGTGGCGACCTCCGCCCACTGTGTCTACGACACCCAGAAGAACACCTTCTACGACAACTGGATCTTCATCCCGTCGTACTGGGACGGCGACAACGCGTGGGAGGGCAAGGCGCCGTACGGCATCTACGCCGCCAGGACGTTCAACGCGCACGACGACTTCGTGGTGAAGGAGGACTACGACTTCGACTACGCGTTCGTCAACGTCTACAACGGCATCAAGGTGAGCTGGGAGAAGACCGGCAACCGGTGGCGCTGGACGGTCAAGAACGTCGGCCGCCTCGGTGACAACGTCGGCGGCCAGGGCTTCACCTGGAACCGCAGCACGAAGCTGAACGTGTTCTCCTTCGGCTACCCGGCCGGCGGGCACCCCGACGGCGACAGGCCGTACACCGGCCGCACCATGAAGTGGTGCTACGGCAGGACGGCTCCGATGCCCGAGGCCAAGAAGTACGACCTGCAGGAGCAGATCGGCTTCAGGTGCTCCTTCACCGCCGGCGCCGGCGGCGGCCCGTTCATCTACGACTACCGGAACTCCACACGCACCGGCTATCTGGTGGGCGTGAACAGCGTCGCGTGGGACACCGACGGCAACGACCGCTACGACCACATCTCGTCGCCGTACTTCAACACCGACACCTACGACGTCTACAAGGCCGCCGCCAACCGCTGGACCGGCAACATGCCGTGATCCGGCCCGGCAGTCGAGGCCCCGGATCCTCCTCGGCGGGATCCGGGGCCTTTCCCGGCCTCGATCTCCCGGGCGTACGCCTCAGACCCGCGCCTCAGACGCGGAAGACCGGGCCCGTGGCGACGGCGAGGGCGCAGGCGTTGGGGAAGGTCTGCGAGTAGCGGTAGCGGTCGCCGTCCCAGACGCCCTCCGCCCGTACGTCCACCGGTTGGTAGTCGGCCGTGCAGGAGACCCCCGTCCGGCCGCTCAGACGGGCCGGGTTCCCGCCCACCTGTTCGAGAGCGGCACAGGCCGCGACCTGCCCCGGCGCGACCCGGCCAGGGGTGCACTCCAGCACGCCCTGCCGATCTCCGACGCTGATCCGGAAAAGCCTTTGGTCCTTGTGCGACGTCCGGACATCGGGCGGTCCGGTCGTGGCGTTCGCCACTGGAGCGGCGGCGAATGCGGCGCAGGAAAGCGCGGCGACGCAGAGAATTCGGTGCATAGGCGCAGCCTCTATCAGCCCTCTGACCTGGGGCAACGACCGACACGCGTGATCATTTACGCGTATCGGGAGGGATCGGCTGATGGTGTCCTTATCGCACACGGTGCACTCTTGATCAGGTAACGAATCTCTATCCGGGCTGCAATACAGGCAGTTGATCTGGAAAAATCCACCCTTACGACCCTAAGAAAGGCATTTCATGATCTCCCGGGCCAGGCAACTGGCGGCGGCCGCCCTGGGCGGCGCGCTGCTGTTGCTGCCTGCCTTCACGGGGATCGCGAACGCCGCGCCCACGAGCAGAGTCTTCGGCGTCACGCTGGCCAAGACCGCCGCCGACATGAAGAAGGTCGCCGACTACTGGCGTCCCGACCAGCTCAAGCAGGCCGACAGCTACAGCCCCGCCACGCCGGGCGCGCAGGCCGCCCCGACGTCCTCGGCGGGCGCCGCCTCCGGGCCCGCCTCGCCCGTGACGACGGTGCGGCGGACGTCCGCGACGCAGGGCCTGGCGCCCGTGCCGCCCAGGCGGGGCGGCGCCGGCAAGACCATGGGCAAGGTCTTCTTCAAGTTCGGCGCCAAGCAGTACTGGTGCTCGGCCAGTGCGGTCGCCGCCCGGAACCGCAGCGTCGTGGCCACGGCCGGCCACTGCGCGTACGACTCCCGCCAGGCCAAGGCCGCCGAATACTGGATCTTCGTCCCCAACCCCGGACCCAACGGCGAGACGCCCGACGGGATCTACGTGGGCGCCGCGCTCAGCATGCACGAGGACTGGTCCGGCAAGGGCGACTACGACTTCGACTACGCGTTCGTGACCGTCCACCGTGGGTTCGTCTGGGAGCAGGCCAAGGACGGCACGTACACGATGAAGGACGTCGGCCGGCTCCAGGACAACGTGGGCGGCCAGGGCCTGGAGATCAACAGGAAGCCGGCGGCCGCCACCATGACCGCCTTCGGCTTCCCGGCCGGCGTGCAGCCCGACGGCACGCGTCCGTTCGACGGCAAGACGTTGCGGACGTGCCAGGGCAGCGTCACGTACTGGACCGTGGCTCCCGCGCTCGACCTGCAGAAGGGCGTCCGGCTCCAGCCGTGCGCCTTCAGCCCCGGCGCCAGCGGCGGTCCCTGGCTGGTCGACTACGACGCGGCCCGCGGGCTCGGCAACCTGAACGGCGTCAACAGCCTGACCTGGAACAGGGACGCCAAGGGCACCTACGACGCGGTGTCGTCGCCGTACTTCGACACGACCACCGCGGAGGTCTACCGACGCGCCGCCGCGCTCACCACACCGGGAAATGTGACGTAAGTCACATGCAACCAGGCGATCACGCGACGTGATCAGCTGATCCATTGATCTCGGTACGGTAACGGGGCCGCTTGGGAGCGCTGACACGATCTACCGAAAATTTCCAATCGCCCTGTCAGCGTTATAGGTTCCGGGTCGTCCGTTTGCTGAATTTCGGGGTGCAAGAGGCGCCTCCTGTCAGCGCAACCTGGAGTTACCTTGAAGCGAATCCTCCTCCCCGTCGGCGGCGCGGTCGTGGCGACCGGCCTTCTGGCCGCCGGGCTCTCCGCCACCGCCCAGGCCGACGGCGATGTCTCCCACGACCCAATGGCCGGCAACAACTCCCAGGCCGCCTCGATCGCCTCCTTCTGGATCGCCTCCAACGGCGCCGCCCTCCGCCAGGCCACGCAGTACACCTGGGACTCCAAGGAAGTGCGGAAGGTCGTCTCCAAGGGCGGCTACGACCCGGACGGCCGTCCCGGCATGACCGCGCCGACCGGCGCCCAGAAGGCCGGCGCGTCCCAGAACGTGAACCTGCCCAAGAGCATCGGCAAGGTCTTCTTCGTCGACGGCTCCGGCAAGTTCCGCTGGTGCTCGGCCACCTCCATCCAGTCGGGCAACCGCAACCTGGTCGCCACCGCCGGCCACTGCGCGTACGACACGGACAGCAACCGCGACACGCTGTCCAACTGGGTGTTCGTCCCGGGCTACTACCAGGGCAAGGCCCCCTGGGGCATCTACGTGGGCAAGCAGGCCTTCACCCACTACGACTTCGACAACTACGAGGACTACGACCGCGACTACGCGTTCGTCACCGTCTACAACGGCATCCAGTTCGACGGTGTGAAGCAGGTGGACCGCAAGGACTACGAGCGCTTCAGCGGCCCGAAGCGCGCCTGGGGCGGCCACTACTACATCCTGCTGTCCAAGGACGCCGGCCGGCTCGGCGACGCCGTGGGCGGCCAGGGCTTCGCCTGGAACCAGCCGACGGGCAAGTTCGTCCGCACCTTCGGCTACCCGGCGGCCCCGCACCCCGACGGCAGCAAGCCGTACAGCGGTGTCACGCCGAAGCACTGCTACGGCAAGACGACGGCCAAGGCCGTGGGCGCGTCCTGGCTCAAGATCGAGGAGCACGTCGGCCTGAAGTGCGCCGTGACCCCCGGCTACGACGGCGGACCGTGGCTGCTGAACTACAGCAACGCCAAGCGCCTCGGCTACGTGAACGGTGTCACCAGCACCTTCGCGGACCAGGACGGCAACGACCGCATCGACTACATCACCTCGCCGTACTTCGACGGCGAGACGGCGGCCGTGTACAAGGCGGCCACCAACTCCCCGTCCGGGAAGATCGTGGGGCCTAACGGAGAGCTCTACAAGTAAGCCCTCACCAGGGGAGAGAGGGCCCCGGCGTTGCTCCTTGCCGCCGGGGCCCTCACCTGTCCCCGCCCCCGTCGATCGACTTCGCCGGGAAAGGCGCTCCGCGCCCACAAGAGCTCAGGCTCCTTCTGATCAGGCGCCTGCCGGCGCACCCCCTCGCCTCCGGCACCATGGGCCTCCCACCGACGACGTCCAGCCGGCCACGACGGCCCTTGTACGGCCTCCCGAATCTGCAGCGTTTCGGGGCGTGATTCGCCAGCCCTTGTGGCGCAAGATGTCGGTATGACCGAGGACCAGAACGAGCCCGCGACCGCTCCCGCCCCGACGGCCCCGGAGGTCACGATCACCCTCGACCCCCACGTCAAGGCGTACGTCGACCGAGCGGTGGAGAACGGTGAGTTCGCATCCGTGTCCGCGGCCTTCAACGAGGCGATGCTGGAACGGATGCGCCGCCGCCCCCGCGTCCGCAGCTGGTGACCACGGGGGGCGCCCGTCACGGACGCACGGCCGACCCGCTGACTAGCGGACGGTGACGCGGTCGCCCGCCGGCGCCGCCACCGGCGAATGAGCGGCCAGGTAGCTCGCCAGCGCCCCGGTGTCGTCCGGCCCGCCGGTGTACGTGGTCGTCCCCTCCCAGCGCGGCCACCCGTCGAAGCCCGCGATGAGGCTCCAGGCGCCCGCGACCTTGATCTGCTGCGTGGCGCTCACCGGCACCCCGTCGAGCGTCATCGACATGACCTTCCCGCCGCCGAGGGTGTAGCGCAGCCCGGCGGACGGGGTCAGCACCCAGCCGGCCGGATTGGGAGTGGCCAGCAGAGCCTTGAGCTGGCCGCCGGTCATGGTCTGGACGTCGATGGCCAGCCCCGCGGGATGCACGTTCCACAGTTGCTCGAACCCGATCGGGCCGGTCGGCAGGTCCGCCTTGACGTCGTACCGGTTGACCAGCGCGACCTGCGCGCCGGAGCGCGCCCGCACCGACTCCAGCTGCGCGTCGGCCGCCAGCTCGGCCATCGGGCCGCCGGCGGCCGTACGGGTGACCGGCTCGGCGGCCTCGCCGAACGTCTCCCCGGACGGCGGGGTGTTGCACTTGAAGTAGTAGAGGACGTTGGACCGCAGGCCGTCGGGCTGGTTGATCTCGATCTGGACCGAGTAGTCACGTGAGTCCGGCGCCGACTCCCACGTGACGGTCTCCAGCAACGCCCGGTGGACGATCAGACGCTTGGCGGGCACGACGAGCGTCCTCCACTCCCCGGCGCCGACGAGGCGGTACTGGATCGTCTGCTCGCCCGCCGGCAGCCCCTGGAAGTACCCGTGGACGTCGAAGCTGACCGGGCACTTCGACGCCGTGGTGCGTTCGAAGGCGATGGTCAGCCTGCCGACGTTCGCGGTGGCGTCCGAGGCGGCCTGCGCGCCCGTCGCGAGCACGCCCAGCATGAGGGCCACGACGGCGACCAGCCCCCCGAGGCGGCGTCCTGCCGAAGTCCATGAACCCACAGACATCTCCGTTCCTGAGATCTCCAGGATCACGCCCCCGGCCGTCCAGCCGAACACAGTTTCTCTTTATGGAAGGGATTTCAGGCCCAGGTGGCGATGATCACCAACTGATTCGAACGCTATATCGACATCCTCTTCCGCGCCAGCCCTCACGCGGAACCACGCGACACGAACGTCCCCCGCCCATGGACGACGACCAGCAGGCCGCGCTCCGCCAGATCCCTGACCGCACGCCGCACCGTCACCCGGGAGACGCCGTACTGGCTCGCCAGCTCCAGCTCGGCGGGCATCTTGGCGCCGGGAGCCAGCAGACCGGTGGCGATGTCGTTCTCGACGTCCTCGGCCAGTTGCCGCCACACCAGGTTCGGCCCGACATGGTCGATGCGGTCGCTTTTGTCCACCAAGGCCATAGAAAAACACTAAGGGACGCAGAACCTACGAGGACAAATGACTACCTCATTCAAGGTATGGAGAGGTCCTATCATGTCTAGTGCTTGTATCTTCCAGGCGATCCCCCCGCGGGCCGCTGACGAGACGAAAGGAAGCACTCATGACAGACCTCTACGGCGGCAGCCTCGATGACGTGCCCTTCACCCAGCTTCGCGGCGGTGGCCCACAGGGCGAGCACATGGAGACCTGCGTCCTGATCGCCCAGATCCCCGGCATCGACGACGCCTACGCACTCCGCGACTCGAAGAACCCCGACGCCGGAACGCTCCGCTTCACCGGCACCGAGCTGCGCGCCGCCGGAATCGCCACGATCTAGCCGAGACAGGGACAGCCGACCCCTGCCCGAAACCCGGCCCCAAGGACCGAAACGAGCAGGGGCGGCCCCGCCGACCACGGGGGAGCACCATGCACTGGCACGCCTACCTGTGGACCGGCAACGGCGCCGAGCGCGGGAGAGAGGCCGAACCCCCCGGTTTCGCCACCTCGCCGCTTCCCCCGATGCGTACGGGCGACGTGCTCCCTCGATGCGTCGACGTGCAGTGGGAGAATGGCTCCAGAGCGGCCGGTTCCTCACGATCGGCGTGATCTGCTGCCCGAACCGGCACGTCTCCCATCCATGCCCGATCAACCGCCCTCACGGACGAAGGCACCCTTCAGCCTCATAGCGCCCGATGTCTAGCATGAGAGCCATGCTGATCGACGCGGTGACCGAGATCCTTCGTGAGACCGCCGAGATCGCGATCCTCCCCCGGTTCCGCGCCCTCGCCGCCGGCGACGTCTCGGAGAAGACACCGGGCGAAGTGGTCACCGTGGCCGACCGCGAGGCCGAGGAGCTGATCAGCCGCCGCCTGCGCGACCTCCTGGACGTCCCCGTCGTCGGCGAGGAGGCGGCCTCCGCCGACCCCGCCCTCCTCTCCGCCCTGCACGACGCCCCCACCGCCTGGCTCGTCGACCCCCTGGACGGCACGGCCAACTTCGTCGCGGGCCGCCCCGAGTACGCAGTGATGGCCGCGCTGGTCCGGGCGGGCCAGACGGTCGCGTCCTGGATCGTGCGACCGGCCGAGGACGACGTCTACGTCGCCGAGCTCGGCTCCGGAGCCTGGCGGAACGGCATCCCCGTCCACCGCGCCGCACCTCCCGCCGACCCCGCCCGGCTCCGCGGCGCCGCCCTCACCCGCTTCCTGGACGACGACGCCAAGGCCCACGTGACGGCCGCCGCTCCCCGCTTCGCCGCCCTCACCCCGGGGACGAAGTGCGCCGGGGTGGACTATCCCCGCCTCCTGAACGGCGACCAGGACTTCCTGCTGTTCCACCGGACGCTGCCCTGGGACCACGCGCCGGGCGTCCTGCTGCTGACGGAGGCCGGCGGCACCGCCCGCCACCTCGACGCCACTCCGTACAGCCCGTCCGTCCCCAAGCTGGGCCTGCTCAACGCAGCCGACGCGGCCTCCTGGCGGACGGTGCGCACCATCCTTCTCCCCTGACGCTCAGGGTCGCGCCTGCCGCCGGCCCTCGCTTCGCCATGCCCAAAAGCGACAAACACCCCAACTAGCCACATAGCACGCAGGCCCTGTTGGGCCCGGATCCCATACGAAATCGGGCAGATTGTCGAAACCTGAGGGATCCTGACGCGAACCTGAAGATCACCTGTGAACGGCGGGCCGATTTAGACGGATGGGGCCCCAATCTGGTTCCTGTGATCTGGGTCACATTCATCCGGTCACGGAGAGCGACAGATCCCTAACGGAACTTTCGTCCCGGAGTACAGATTCCCTACAGGGCCAGCGAAAACATCTCTTTCCGGTAACATCACGCCAAAGCCTCTGACAGATAACAGCACGGTAACGGCGAAACGGGCCCTTACCGATCCCCTCAGAACGGCTTTCACCTGCGGAGATCACTGGCTATGTTCCTTGCTATCCCTTTACTGACGCATGGGACGCATGTTGCGACCCACGACAGACCAAGGAGCAGTTCCCTTGAAGCGCATCCTCATCCCCGCCGGTGGCGCCATCCTGGCTACCGGCCTCCTGGCCGCCGGCCTCGCCGGTACGGCCTCGGCCGACAGCGACATCTCCACCGACGCGATGGCGGCGAGCGCGGCCAACGCGAAGGCCATCGCCCAGTTCTGGGCCGAGAGCAACGGTGCCGCCCTCCGGGCCGCCACCGAGTCCAACGTCTGGGACAAGGCGGACGTCGCCAAGCTGCAGAGCAAGGGCGGCTACAGCGCCGACACCAAGCCGGGCACCACTGCCCCGATTGGTGAGGAGAAGAAGACCACCGCCAAGACGCAGAACGTCAACATGCCGAAGACCATCGGCAAGGTGTTCTTCGTCAACGGCAAGGGCGAGAAGAAGTGGTGCTCCGCCACCTCGCTCCAGTCGAAGTACCGCAACCTGGTCGCCACGGCCGGTCACTGCGTCTACGACACCGGCGCCAACGCCGATGTCATGTCCAAGTGGGTCTTCGTCCCCGGTTACTACCAGGGCAAGTCCCCGTGGGGCATCTACGTGGGCAAGCAGGCCTTCACCCACTACGACTTCGACGTGTACGAGGACTTCGACCGCGACTACGCGTTCGTGACCGTGTACAACGGCGTCCAGCTCGGCGCCGGCACCTCCAAGCAGGTCTCCAAGGCCGACTTCGACAAGTACCAGGGTGTCAAGGACGCCAAGGACGTCGAGATCAGCCGCGAGGAGTTCCGCAAGGGCAAGCTCGACCCCACCTCCACCGAGGCTTACTGGGTCAAGCGGGGCACCGCCCCTGAGGCGACCGGCCCCGACTTCCCCGGCGCCGAGGCCGGCAAGGTCGAGGTCAGCGAGAGCACCTACCGGGCCGCTCGGGTCGGCAAGGGCAACGGTTTCAAGTTCGGTGAGCCCGTCACCGAGATCGTGACCGACTCGCAGGCTTCCACCTACCTGGAGAACCAGAAGAAGGACGCCGCGAAGTACCCGGCCAAGGTCGTCAAGGACGCCCGCGGCAACTGGACCATCACGCACTTCTTCGTGCAGCAGTGGTACAAGCCGGGCTCGGACACCAAGTACTACAAGACCGTCTTCTTCATCATCGAAGGCTTCGCCAAGGACGCCGGTCGCCTCGGCGACAACGTCGGTGGCCAGGGCTTCGCGTGGAACCAGCCCACCGGCAAGGACGTCCGCGTGTTCGGCTACCCGGCCGCGCCGCACCCCGACGGCCACAAGAACTACACCGGCATCACGCCGAAGTGGTGCTACGGCAAGACCACCAAGAAGCTGGTCGGTTCGGCCGCCAAGAAGATCGAGGAGCACGTGGCGCTCAAGTGCGCCATGACCGAGGGCGCCGACGGTGGTCCTTGGCTCCTCAAGTACAGCAACGCCAAGCGCCTGGGCTACCTGAACGGTGTCACCAGCACCTTCAACGACCAGGACGGCAACAACCGCGTGGACTACATCTCCTCGCCGTACTTCGACGGTGAGACGAACGTCGTCTACAAGGCCGCCGCCAACGTTTGGTCCGGCAAGATCGTCTGATGACGGCTTCCGACGACCGGTCTTGACCGATCGCAGGAACCGTCAGCAACCGAAGGGCTCGGCATCCGCCGGGCCCTTCGGCCTTTTCCGGGCCGGAAAGTGAAGGCGTTTGGACGCATGCGACGCCGAAACGGTGCCATCAACTCAATGTGATCTGCGTCACACTGCCCGAGCGAGCCGGATCAAGGGTGACCGCCGGGCCCGCCGGAACCGCTCACACCTTCTTTATGTTGATCAGGGCAAACAGCCTGAAGCCCGACTTCTGCCGACTCCTACGCAACAGGGACCTAAACATCACAGAACGATAACGCCCGGCTTGTCGCATCTTTTCCTCTCAAAGCGGCTACCGGATTTCAAGATCGACACTGTATGTTCCTGGCTATCCCTTTACTGACGCATGGGACGCAAGAGGCGTTCCACGACAGCGCAAGGAGTTACCTTGAAGCGCATCCTCCTCCCCGCCGGTGGCGCCCTGCTGGCCACCGGTCTGCTGGCTGCCGGCCTCGCCGGTGCCGCCCAGGCCGACCCGGACGTCGACGCCGCCGCTCTCGCTGCCAGCGAGCAGAAGGCCGCTGAGGTCCTGGACTTCTGGACCAAGTCCGACAACGCTGCCCTGAAGGGCGCTACGGCGTACTACTGGGACAACAAGGACGTCAAGAAGATCGTTCAGAAGGGTGGGTACGTCGCTGACGGCAAGCCCGGCCAGTCTGAGCCGATCGGCGCCGAGAAGACCACCACGGTCAAGTCCCAGAACGTGAACCTGCCGAAGTCCATCGGCAAGGTGTTCTTCGAGGGCCGCGACGGCAAGCTGTACTGGTGCTCCGGCACCTCGATCCAGTCCCAGTACCGCAACCTGGTTGCGACCGCTGGTCACTGCGTGTACGACATCGCCGCCAACGACGAGGTCGTCTCCCGCTGGGTCTTCGTCCCGGGTTACTACCAGGGCAAGGCTCCCTGGGGCATCTACGTGGGCAAGCAGGCCTTCACGCACTACGACTTCTCGAACTACGAGGACTTCGACCGCGACTACGCGTTCGTCACCGTGTACAACGGTGTCGGCGGCGTCCTCAACAAGGCGAAGCAGGTCACCAAGGCCGAGTTCGACGCCTACAAGGGCGAGAAGGAGCCCAAGGTCACCCAGGTGACCCGGGAAGAGTACGTCAAGGGCAAGCTCGACCCGAAGACCACCGAGTACTACTCGGTCGACCCGGGCAGCCGCGCTGAGAAGGTCGGCCCCGACTTCCCCGGCGCTGTTGTCGAAAAGGTCGAGGTCAGCAAGTCCACCTGGTGGAGGGCTCCCGTTGGCAAGGCCAACGGCGCCAAGTACGGCGAGCCGGAGACCTCGCAGGTCACCAAGCACGAGTACCTCAGCTACCGTGGCCCGGGCGAGAAGAACGTGGACTCCGCCGGCAACTACACCATCACGCGTTACTACACGCAGCAGTGGTACAAGCCGGGCACTGAGTTCAAGTTCCTCCGCACCGACTTCTTCATCTACGTTCACGAGATCAAGGACGTCGGCCGCCTGGGCGACAACGTCGGTGGCCAGGGCTTCGCCTGGAACCAGCCGACCGGCAAGTACGTCCGTACCTTCGGCTACCCCTTCGCCAAGCACCCCGACGGTTCGAAGCCCTACTCCGGCGTGACGCCGAAGTGGTGCTACGGCAAGACCGGTGCGAAGGCCACCAAGGTTCCGAGCCTGAAGATCGAAGAGCACATCTCGCTGAAGTGCGCCGTCACCGGCGGCTACAACGGCGCCCCGTGGCTCCTCAAGTACAGCAACGCCAAGCGCATGGGCTACGTCAACGGCGTGACCAGCGTTCTGTACGACACGGACGGCAACGACCGCTGGGACTACATGTCCTCGCCGTACTTCGATGGTGAGACCAACGCGGTCTACTCCTCGGCGGCGAAGGTGTGGTCGGGCAGCCTCATCCCGAAGGCCGACAGCTGATCTTCGGTATGACACCGAGTTGAGGGTCCAAACCTCCGCTCACCCCTGCTTTACCCGAAGGGCTCGGCATCTGCCGGGCCCTTCGGCCTTTCCGGCGTCAAACCGAGAAGAACCCTTACCAGAGTGACTAAAGGGTCGATAGGGTTTTGACGCCCTTCTTGACAACCCGTGTGGAGCCTCCCTTGAAGCGCCTGCTCATCCCCCTCGCTGCTGCCAGCTTGAGCGCCGCCGCGCTTGCCGTCCCCGCCGACGCCAACCCTCATTGGGTCACCGACGACCTGACCGCCAAGCCCTCGGACGCCTACAGCGCCGCGTACTTCTGGCTCGACGCCAACGGCGCCGCGCTGCGCAAGGCGACGGAGTACCAGTGGGACGCCAAGGACGTCACCAAGCTGGTCGCGGCCCGTGGCGAGGAGAACGCCGCGCCCGACGGCAAGCCCGGGCTGACCGCCCCCACCGGCGCCCCGAAGCCCAGCGCGAGCAAGAACGTCAACCTGCCCAAGACCATCGGCAAGGTCTTCTTCGTCGACAGCGCGGGCAAGTACCGCTGGTGCTCGGCGACCTCGATCCAGTCGCGGAACAGGAACCTGGTGGCGACCGCCGGCCACTGCGTCTACGAGACCGGCAAGGACGTCTACAGCAAGTGGGTCTTCGTGCCCGGCTACTACCAGGGCAAGTCCCCCTGGGGCGTCTACGTCGGCGCCTACGCCTTCACCGCGTACGACCTCGACACCTACGACGACTACGACGGGGACTTCGCCTTCGTCGCCGTGCACAACGGTTTCACCCTGGCTGGCGAGAAGCAGGTGGAGGCCAAGGAGTTCAAGGCGTGGGGGGGCGACAAGTGGATCAAGCCCCGCGAGATCGACGCCAAGGAGTTCGAGAAGTGCCTGCTGAACCTCGGCGACTGCTGGTCCGAGGGCGAGGACAAGCCGGCCGACGTCGTCGGGCCTGACTATCCGAACGCCGTGCTGGAGAAGGTCGAGGTCGGCGAGGAGGCGTACAAGGCCGCCAAGGTCGGCAAGGGGAACGGCTACAAGTTCGGCGAGCCGGTCGTCGAGCAGGTCACCAAGACCCAGCTGGACGCCTACAAGGGGCTCGGCAAGAAGGGCACCGACAAGTTCGGCAACTTCACGATCACCCACTTCTACACGCAGAAGTGGGTGAAGCCCGGCACCTCGCGGAAGTACTTCATGCCGGAGTACGTCATCGGCGTCGCCAAGGACATGGGCCGGCTCGGGGACGTCGTCGGCGGGCAGGGCTTCGCGTGGAACCAGCCGCGCGGCCAGAAGGTCACCGTCTTCGGCTACCCCGCCGCCCGGCACCCCGACGGCGACAAGCCCTACACCGGCGTGACCCCCAAGTGGTGCTCCGGCAAGACCGGCACCAAGACGTACCAGGTCAACACCTTCAGGGTCGAGGAGCACCAGGTGCTCAAGTGCTCCATGACCGCCGGCGCCGACGGCGGCCCCTGGCTCATGAAGTACGACAACGGCAAGCGCACCGGTTACGTCAACGGCGTGACGAGCATGTTCCACGACCAGGACGGCAACGACCGGATCGACTTCGTCAGCTCCGCCTACTTCGACGGCGAGGTGGCCGACGTCTACAACAAGGCCAACTACGCCGAGACCAAGAGCATCGTCGGCCCGAACGGCGAACTGCTCAAGTAGGACCACCGGTGAAGCCCCGGACCGCCGAAGAGGCGGCCCGGGGCTTCGCCCGTCCCGGGGCCGTCACACGGACGTGAGCTCGCGCGTACGCTCGCGCAACGCCATGACGGCCCGCTCGTGCTTGTAGGGCTCCAGCCGCCGCCGCAGGTCGGCCGCGTACGACCGGGACCGCGCCGACTGCAGCTCTCCGGCCAGCGCCAGCGCGTTGCCCGCCGCCTGGCACGCCTCCTCCAGCTCGCCGCACTCCAGCAACCCGGCCGCCAGCAGCGACAGGTTGAACATGCGCCCCCGCACGTACCGGGTGTCCATGTCGAGGGAGCGCCGCGCCAGCCGCACCGTGCGCTCACCCTCCCCCAGGTCGCGGAAGCAGTGGGCGAACTTGGCCGACAGGTAGGCCTCGTCGAAGTAGCTGAGCCAGCGCGGCTCCTCGGTGGGCCTGCGGGCGTCGAAGGCGAGCTCGGCCTGGTGCAGTGAGGCCCCGCAGGACCTGGGGTCGCCGAGGCCCGCGTGCGCGTGGGCCTCCAGCACCTGCGCGGAGGCCAGCAGGGTCTGGACGCCGGCCCGCCGGGCCGCGAGCTGGGCGGCCCTGGCCAGGTCGAGGGCGTGGGCCGGCTGGCCCATGTAGATGGCCTGATGGGCCATGCCGGCCAGGATCTCGCCGCCCAGGGTGTGGTCGTCGGCGCCCCTGGCCAGGCGGAGGGCCTGGATGAGGTAGCGCTGGGCCAGGCCGTGCTGCTCCATGTCGTAGGCCATCCAGCCGGCCAGGCGGGTCAGCTCGGCGGCCGCGGCGGCCAGCTGCTTGCCGGTGGACTCGCCGTAGCTGCCGTCCTTGAGCAGGGGGGAGACGGCGGTGTCGAGGTACTTCACGACGGACGAGCGGACCCGGCCGCTGCCGAAGCGGTTGTCGAGCTCGCCGAAGGACCGGGTCACCTCGTGGATCGCGGCGATGTCGGCCCTGCCCACCCGGCGCGCTCCGGTGCCGCTGGGACGCCCTTCGGGAGGCGCCGTCAGCCAGCGTATGGCTCCGACGGATCCTGCTCCGATCGCGAAGGTGGAGTCGATCAGAAACCTCCGTCTCTCCACGTCGGCCCGCCACAACGCCGTCACGGTCGCGACCCCCTCCTGCCACGTGTGGGTGAACTCCTGCCCGAGGTCGAGGGGCGTGATGTTGGTCGGCATGCCCAGATCCTCCGAGCTCACCGGGCGGCCGAGCCGCAGCGCGAATATCTCTGTGAGCAGGCACGGGACGGGATCCCGTGGCTTCTGGCCCCCGATCCACCGCAGCACGGAGCTGTGGTCGTACTTCAGCCCGGGGGTGCCGCGCGCGGCACCCAGGTCGTTGAGGCGCCTGGCCAATCCCTTGTGGGAGAAACCCGCCTCCGCGATGAGCTGCTGCAGCAGTCGGTTAGGCTCGCGTTCCATCGCTCTCCTCGTCACAGGAGTCGGCGCCCACATCCTTACAGAGCGCTATTTTTATAGCACGTTGTGTAAAGGCTTTTCGGCAGTTCCCAAAGGTCACGCGAACTCCATCGCAGTCCCCTCGCCAGCCCTGCTCGGGATCAGGATCTGGATCCGGCTCACCTGGACGGGGAGCTCATCTACCCATGCCTCGGGCGGGAAACCGCAATGCCTGCTGACCTGTGCGGAAGCGGGAAAACAAGCGAGCGGGGGCCGATCGGCCCCCGCTCGTGACGGTGGATCAGGCGCGCGCGACGCCGTCGGCGCGGGCCTGGGCGGCCACGGCGGCGGTCACCGCGGGGGCCACCCGCCGGTCGAACGGGCTCGGGATGACGTACGTGGCCGAGAGGTCGTCGCCGACGACGGCGGCCAGCGCCTCGGCGGCGGCCACCTTCATGTTCTCGGTGATCGTCGTGGCCCGCACGTCGAGGGCGCCGCGGAAGACCCCCGGGAAGGCCAGGACGTTGTTGATCTGGTTGGGGAAGTCGGAGCGCCCGGTGGCGACCACCCTGGCGTGCCGGGCGGCCACCTCGGGATGGACCTCCGGGGTGGGGTTGGACAGCGCGAAGACGATGGCGTCGGGCGCCATGGACGCGATGGCCGCCTCGGAGACGGTCGAGCCGGACAGCCCGAGGAAGACGTCGGCGCCGGCCAGGGCCTCCTCGGTGGAGCCGGTGTGGCCGGCCCGGTTGGTCTCGCGGGCCAGGGCCTCCTTGACCGGGTTGAGCCCTTCGCGGCCCTCGTAGATCATGCCCTTGGAGTCGGCGACCGCGATGTCGCCGATGCCGGCGTTCAGCAGGATGCGGGTGACGGCGACGCCGGACGCGCCCGCGCCGGCCACGACGGCGCGCAGGTCGCCGAGCGCGCGGCCGGTCAGGCGGGCGGCGTTCCGCAGGGCGGCCAGGGCGACGATGGCGGTGCCGTGCTGGTCGTCGTGGAAGACCGGGATGTCGAGCAGGTCGCGCAGGCGGTCTTCGACCTCGAAGCAGCGCGGGGCGCTGATGTCCTCCAGGTTGACGCCGCCGAACGACGGCGCGAGGCGCACGACGGTCTCGACGAGCGCGTCGACGTCGGTGCAGTCGAGGCAGATCGGGACGGCGTCGACGTTGCCGAACTCTTTGAACAGCAGCGCCTTGCCCTCCATGACCGGCATGGCGGCCGACGGCCCGATGTCGCCCAGGCCGAGCACGGCGGTGCCGTCGGTGACGACGGCGACCACGTTGGAGACCCAGGTGTAGTCGTTGACCAGCGAAGGCGTCTCGGCGATGGCGGTGCAGACCCGGGCGACGCCGGGCGTGTAGGCGAGCGACAGGTCGTCGGCGTCGCGGACGGGAATGGTCGAGCGGACCTCCAGCTTGCCCCCGCGGTGGAGCGCGAAGGCCGGATCGAGGTCGAGCGGTTCGACGGAAGCAGAAGCGGGCGTGGCAGACACAGCGACCCCTGTATTCATCGGAGCGGAGCGGAAGAGACCTTCGGCGTACGAGCGCGAGTGGGCTGGCTTCGGTAGCTGCCAAGCTCCCCCTCGTCGGTCGTCTCTGAGGGGTTACGGGGGTCACCCGTCTCCCCATAGTGCCACATGGTGAGATGGTCGATGGTGTCGGAGCCGACGCCGTTCCGTTGACGCATTGTTAAACGCGGGATGACGGACCGCAGCTAAACCCCCTTTAAACTGCACAAAACGCAAGTTACGTGGCATAACTCTTTCGAGGAGGCCGTACATGGCCCTCAGCCCCAAGGGCCGCCGTGGCTACGCTGTCGGCGCGCTCGCCCTGACCGCCGCTCTCGCCCTCAGCGCCTGTGGCAGCGACACCGGAGACTCCTCCGGCAGCACGACCGGCGCGAGCACCTCCGCGGCCGGCGGCGTGAAGCTCGTCCAGCCCGGCAAGCTCACGGTCTGCACGAACATCCCGTACGAGCCGTTCCAGTTCAAGGACGACAGCGGCAAGATCGTCGGGTTCGACGTGGACATCGTCGACCTCGCCGCGAAGAAGCTCCGCGTGACCCAGAACATCGTGGACATCGACTTCGCGGTGATCAAGAGTGGCGCCGCCATGGCCGCGGGCAAGTGCGACGTGGCCGCCGCCGGCATGACGATCACCGACGAGCGCAAGCAGAACATCGACTTCTCCGAGCCCTACTTCGACGCCACCCAGGCGCTGCTGGCCAAGAAGGGCTCGGGCGCCAAGTCCCTCGAGGACGTCAAGGCCAAGAACCTCAAGCTGGGCGCGCAGGCCAGCACGACCGGCCTCGACTACGTCAAGAAGCAGGGCTTCAACCCCACCGAGTACGCCGACTCGGCCAAGGAGCTGCTGGCCCTGCAGGCCGGGCAGGCCGACGTGATCGTCCAGGACCTCCCTGTGGTGCTGACCTGGCTGAAGAAGCCCGAGATCGCCGAGAAGTTCGAGCTGATCGCCAGCCTGGACACCGGTGAGCAGTACGGCATCGGCCTGAAGAAGGGCGCCGACCCGACCCTGCTCAAGACGATCAACGAAGAGATCACCAAGGCCAAGCAGGACGGCAACTACGAGAAGATCTACGTGAAGTGGTTCGGCAAGAAGCCCGGCGAGCTGGGCTGATCCATGGCTGACCAGCCGAAGACCGCTGAGCCCGGCCGGGCCGGGCTCAGCCCTCGGAAGAAACAGCGGATCACGCGGGCCGTCCAGTACGTCGTGCTGGCCGCCGCGCTCGTCGCTGTCGTCCTGTACGCCGACTGGGCCAGTCTCGCCCAGAACTTCGCCAAGGTCGACGTGGCCAAGCAGGCGCTGCCCGACCTGTTCACGGTCGCGCTGCGCAACACGATCATCTACACGGTGGGCGGTTTCGTCTTCGCGTTCGTGCTCGGGCTGCTGCTCGCGCTCATGCGGTTGTCGCAGGTGCGGCCGTACCGGTGGATCGCGGGTATCTACATCGAGATCTTCCGCGGCCTGCCGGCGCTGCTCATCTTCCTGATGATCACCTTCCTGCCGCTGGCGCTGCCCGGGTTCGAGGTGCCGTTCGGCACGTACGGACAGGGCATCCTGGGCCTCGGCCTGGTCGGCGCCGCCTACCAGGCGGAGGTCTTCCGGGCGGGCCTGCAGGCGGTCCCCAAGGGCCAGACGGAGGCCGCCAGGTCGCTCGGCATGTCCGCGACCCGGGCACAGGTGACGGTGGTCATCCCGCAGGCCATCCGCATGGTGATCCCGCCGACCACCAACCAGTTCGTGTCCCTGCTCAAGGACTCCTCGCTGGTGCTGTTCCTGGGCGTCTCCGGCGAGTACGTCGAGCTGGCCAAGTTCGGCAACGACCTGGCCTCCCAGTACGCCAACGCCACGCCCATCATGGTCGCCGGCGTGACGTACCTGATCGTCACGATCCCGCTGGGCTACCTCGCGTCCCGGCTTGAGGGGCGTAAGCGGAGGAGCCAATGACGCACGCCATCGAGCTACGCGGACTGCACAAGTACTTCGGCAGGAACGAAGTGCTCAAGGGCATCGACATGACGGTCGAGCCGGGCCAGGTGGTGTGCGTCATCGGGCCGTCCGGCTCGGGCAAGTCCACGCTGCTGCGCTGCGTGAACCTGCTGGAGGAGCCCACCAAGGGCAAGGTCTACGTGCAGGGCGTGGAGGTGACCGACCCCGACGTGGACATCGACGCCGTACGACGCCGCATCGGGATGGTCTTCCAGCAGTTCAACCTGTTCCCGCACATGACCGCGCTGCAGAACGTCATGATCGCGCAGCAGCGTGTGCTGAAGCGCGGCAAGCGGGAGGCCGAGGTCGTGGCCCGGGAGAACCTGGAGAAGGTGGGCGTCGGCGCCAAGTGCGACTCCTACCCCACCCAGCTCTCCGGCGGACAGCAGCAGCGGGTGGCCATCGCCAGGGCGCTGGCCATGAACCCCGACCTGATGCTGTTCGACGAGCCCACCTCGGCGCTCGACCCGGAGCTGGTCGGCGACGTGCTCACGGTCATGCGCAAGCTGGCCGAGGAGGGCATGACCATGCTCGTGGTCACCCACGAGATGGGCTTCGCCCGCCAGGTGGCCGACCGGGTGGTCTTCATGGACGGCGGCGTCGTCGTCGAGGACGGCGAGCCCGCCCAGGTGATCGGCGACCCGCGGCACGAGCGCACCCGCACGTTCCTGCACCGGGTCCTGCACCCGGAGGAGTGAGCCGTCCGGGCCCCCGGAGGTGCCGGGGGCCCGGCGACTCGTGTAATACTCCCGCATGGACCTGACCTCTTACGCAGAGTGGGCGGTCCGCCTGATCAACGATCCCGCCCCTCCCCCGGAGCTGACCGCCCTGCGCGCCGAGCTGGCCGCCGTGTTCGACGTCGCGGGCGACGCGCGCGCGGTGGCCGAGCGCCTCAACGCCCTGCTCGTGCGCTATCCGGTGCACCCGCGGCTGTCGGACCACGACGGCCAGGGCTGGCACCTCCACCTGGCCGAGGACTCCGCCGCCAGCGCGGTGATGGGCCTGGCGGCCGTCGTCGCCGAGGTGGGCGCCGACCGGCTGGGCCGCTGCCACGAACCGCGCTGCGGCCGCGCCTTCCTCGACACCTCCTCCAACCGCTCCCGCCGCTACTGCTCGCCCCGCTGCGCCACGCGCGCCAACGTGGCGGCCTACCGGCGCCGCAGGAGCGCCCAGGAGGGCTGAGAGGTCACCTGCGGCGCACCAGCGGCCAGTAGCGCAGCACGACGCGCCCGACGATCTCCTCGACCGGCCCGAAGTCCCAGCTGTCGCGGCGCCCGCCGGCGCGCTGGTTGTCGCTCTCCAGCCACCAGCCCCCCTCGCCGTGCCACTGGGCGCGTTTCACGATGAGCTGATCGGGGTCGTCGGGCAGCCGGGCCACGACGAGGTCACCCGGATGGACGGCGGCTCCCCGGCGGACGAGGAGCCAGTCGCCGGGGACCAGCGCGGGACGCATCGAATCGCCCTCGACACGCACTCTCATGGGCAGAGACCCCCTACTCCGCAGGCGTTGGGACCCGAGTAAGGTCGGTTGTGGACCAAGCTGATTCAGCATCAAGGAAGGACTTTCTGATGCTCGCACGACTGCTACGACCCAAGCATGTCGCTTCCGCCCACTGCGACCTGCCCTGTGGGGTCTACGACCCCGCCCAGGCCCGGATCGAGGCCGAGTCGGTCAAGGCGATCATGGAGAAGTACGAGGCCAGCGACGACCCGGTCTTCCGTACCCGCGCGCTCATCATCAAGGAGCAGCGGGCCGAGCTGGTCAAGCACCACCTGTGGGTGCTCTGGACCGACTACTTCAAGCCGCCGCACCTGGAGCAGTACCCCCAGCTGCACCAGCTCTTCTGGGAGGCCACCAAGCTGGCGGGCGCCGCGGCCGCCAAGGGCACCGTCGACGGCGGCAAGGCCGACGAGCTCCTGGCCAAGATCGACGAGATCTCCAAGATCTTCTGGGAGACCAAGGCCGCCTAAACGGCACAAAAGGCTCTGTGCGGTCCAGACCGCACAGAGCCTTTTCCGTTGATGGCGAGTCTGAATCCGCCAAGCACCTCCCGGGGGCGGTAAGTTGCAGTTGGCGTCGGAAACGCGAGGAGGAACGTGACCGAGGAAACCGAGACGCGTGCGGAGGGTGTAGCGGGCATCCGCGACGTGGTGAGCATCAGGCTCCCCGCCGCGAGTGCTTACCTGTCGGTGCTGCGCACGGCCACCGCCGGCCTGGCCGCCCGGCTTGACTTCACCCTGGACGAGATCGAAGATCTGCGCATCGCGGTCGACGAGGCGTGCGCCATGTTGCTGAGCGAGGCGGTTCCGGGCACCGACCTGACCGCCGAGTTCGAGCTGACCGGCGACGTGATGAAGGTCAGCGTCGAGGTGGCCACCGTCGGCAGCTCCGCCCCCAAGCGCGACGACTTCGCCTGGATGGTGCTGACCGCCCTGGCCGACGACGTCGACGCCGTGACCGACTCCCCCGACCGCATGGCGATCGTCCTGCGTAAGCGCCGAGGCGCAGCGAGGCCGGCGTGACGGAAAGGACTGGAGCCATGGCCACCAGCGAACACGCCGTGCCCGACAGGGTTCGCGCCCGCTTGCTCTTCGCCGAGCTGGCCGAGCTGGGTCCCGAGGAACCGCGACGCCAGCGCATCAGGGATGAGCTGGTCGAGCTTCACCTTCCGCTGGTCGAATACCTGGCCCGGCGCTTCCGCAACCGCGGCGAGTGGCTCGACGACCTCACCCAGGTCGCCACGATCGGCCTGATCAAGTCGATCGACCGGTTCGATCTCAAGCGCGGGGTGGAGTTCTCCACCTACGCCACGCCCACCATCGTCGGCGAGATCAAGCGGCACTTCCGCGACAAGGGCTGGGCGGTCCGGGTGCCGCGCCGCCTGCAGGAGCTGAAGCTCTCGCTGACGAAGGCGATCAGCGACCTGTCGCAGCGCGAGGGCCGCGCGCCCACCGTCGCCGAGCTCGCCGCCTACCTCAAGATGACCGAGGAGGAGGTGCTGGAGGGCCTGGAGTCGGCCAACGCCTACTCCACGGTGTCCCTCGACGCGCCCGACTCCGGCGACGACGACGCCCCCGCGGTGTCCGACTCACTGGGCATCGTGGACGAGTCGCTGGAGGGCGTCGAATACCGCGAGTCGCTCAAGCCGCTGCTCGAACGGCTGCCGCCGCGCGAGAAGCGCATCCTGCTGCTGCGATTCTTCGGGAACATGACGCAGTCGCAGATCGCGACCGAGCTGGGCATCTCGCAGATGCACGTGTCCCGGTTGCTGGCCCGTACCCTCGCCCAGTTGCGCGAGGGGCTGACCGCGGAGGACTAACCGTCCCCGTAGAGAGCATGGGTGGTGGGGGGCGCGAGCAGCGCCACCAGCCCGGTCAGGGCGACCACGATCAGCGGAACGCCGATCAGTGGCTGGTCCGACTGGATGAGCGTGACCCCGACGGGCAGCAGGAAGATCTGTACCAGCACGCCCGGCGACCTCCCCCACCGCTCCGCCCGCAGCAGGCCGCCCCAGGCGACCCAGAGCAGCCCGGCCCCGATCAGCAGCCCGAAGGCCGACTCGGCGATGGCCGTGGTGAGGCTGTCAGGTGTGCTCACCACCGTCTCCACCGCGACGTAGATCCCGAGCCCGAGCGCGACGAGCCCCTCCAGGGCCACGACGACGGCGGCGACGAGCAAACTCCACGGACGCTTCGACACAGCCAAACCCTATCCGCCCCCGGGTCCGGTCCCGCCGGGGATGTTCCCCCACCCCGAACGGGTCGGCGATCAGCGGCTACGCTGGCGATATGCGCGCAATGTTGCTGGTCAATCCCAAGGCCACCACCACCAACGCCCGCACGAGGGACGTGTTGATCCGCGCGCTGGGCGCGGCCGTGGAGCTGTCGGTGGAGGAGACCGGCTACCGGGGGCACGCCGCGACGCTGGCGGCCACGGCCCGCGCCAAGGGCTTCGACGTGGTCGCGGTGCTCGGCGGCGACGGCACGATCAACGAGACCGTCAACGGCCTGCTCAACCCGGTCAACGGCCACGACGTCCCGCCGGCCGACGATCCGAGCTCCGGACGTCCGGGCCTCATCGTGATCCCCGGCGGCAGCGCGAACGTGTTCGCCCGCTCCCTCGGCCTGCCGAACGACCCGGTCGAGGCCACCGGCGCGGTCCTGGAGGCGCTGAGGGAGGGCCGGCGCCGGACCGTGGGCCTGGGGCAGGCGCTCTGGGAGGGAGAGAACCGGTACTTCACGTTCTGCGCGGGCATGGGCTACGACGCCGAGGTCGTACGGGCCGTGGAGGGCCTGCGGGGCACGGGGAGGAAGGCCACTCCTGCCCGGTATGTGAACACCGCTCTGCGGCACTATCTGGCCACGGACAAACGGCACGCCCCGATGACCCTGACCGGGCCGGGCATCCCGGCGGCCGCGGGCGTGTTCTTGGCGATCATCACCAACACCTCGCCGTGGACGTACCTGGGGGCCAAGCCGGTGACGCCGACGCCCTGGGCGAGCTTCGAGACCGGGCTCGACCTGCTCGGGCTGAGGCGGATGGGGCCCGTCCAGATCGCCGGCCTGATCCGGCAGATCCTCACGGAGAGTGACGCCGTCCCGTCCGGCAAACACCTCGTCCAGCTGCACGACGAGGCCGAGTTCACCCTCACGGCCGACCGTCCCGTGGCCTTCCAGCTGGACGGGGACTACCTGGGCGAACGCGAATCCGTAACGTTCCGGTCTACCCCGAACGCGTTACAAGTTCTGGTCTAGCTGGTTACATTCGGTCATTGTGTGACGCATCCGACATCCATAACCGCCAAAACTTCGCCCCAACCCCCTTGCGTGCACTCTCCGTGGCTGGAAGGCTCAAGACTGACGTCGGAACGTAGGACCTTTAACAACCCCAAGGCCCTCCGGCCGTCAGGCGGACAACCCCGGTCCAACACCTGGATCCGGGTAATTGTTCGCGCGAGTTAGTGAAACTCTTCACAAAGTAGTAGCCGCACGGAGCCGACCAAAGGTTCCATCTACTAAGGAGTGGACGCATGGACTGGCGCCACCGAGCTGCCTGCCGTGACGTGGACCCCGAGCTGTTCTTCCCGATCGGCAACACCGGCCCTGCCCTGATGCAGATCGAAGAGGCCAAGCAGGTCTGCCGGTCCTGCCCGGCCGTCGACGCCTGCCTGAAGTGGGCGCTGGAGTCCGGACAGGACGCCGGCGTCTGGGGCGGCCTGAGCGAGGACGAGCGCCGCGCCCTCAAGCGCCGCACCGCCCGCGCCCGTGCCCGCGCCTCCGCCTGATCTGCCCAGCCTGATCTGCCCCACCTGATCCACACCTCCGATCGACCCTGCCTTCCCCGCAGGAGCCGCCCAGCTTGGCGTGATCGACGTTTCCGCCAAGACCCCGTCGCGTCGCGTACGCGGCGGCCAGGCTCGTACGGACCGGGCGCCGCCCCTGAAGGGCGGTCGCCCGGCCCCACGGAGCCTCACGCGGACGGCAACGGGATCGACAACCCCACGTGCGTGCCGCCGCCCTCCCGCGGCTCGATCGTGAGCTTGCCCGACAGCTCCCCCTCCACCAGCGTGCGGACGATCTGCAGCCCGAGACTGGTGGACTTGTCGAGGTCGAAGTCCGCCGGAAGGCCGCGCCCGTCGTCCCAGACGGTGACGTTGAGCCGGTCGGGGGCGGGCTCGACCAGCACCTCCATCCGCTTGGGACGCCCGTGCTGCAACGCGTTCTGCAGCAGCTCGGTCAGCGCCATGGCCAGCGGCGTGGCGATGAGCGAGGGCAGCACGCCGAACGCGCCCACCCGGCGGGGCGTGACCGCCGCCTCGGCCGCCGACACCTCGCCCGCCATCGCGATCACCCGGTCGGCGATCTCGTCGAAGTCGACGAACTCCTCCGGCGCGTGCGACAGCGTCTCGTGCACGATGGCGATCGAGCCGACCCGGCGCACGGCCTCCTCCAGCGCCTCGCGGCCCTCGGGCACCTGCAGGCGCCGCGCCTGGAGCCGCAGCAGGGCGGCGACCGTCTGGAGGTTGTTCTTCACGCGGTGGTGGATCTCGCGGATCGTGGCGTCCTTGGTCATCAGCTCGCGCTCGCGCCGCCGCAGCTCGGTGACGTCCCTTATGAGGACGAGCGCGCCGATGCGACCGCCGCCGACGATCAGCGGGATGGCTCTGAGCTGCACGATCGTGCCGCCCGACTCAACCTCGGTCTCCTTGGCCGCGCGCCCGCTGGCCACGATCATCAGGTCTTCGTTGATCGGCTCGTCGGAGTAGCACAGCGTCGCCGTCACCCGGCCCAGCTCGGCGCCGACCAGGTCGGCGTGCAGGCCCAGCCGCCGGTAGGCCGACAACGCGTTGGGCGAGGCGTAGGTGACCCGCCCGGCCCGGTCGAGCCGCAGCAGGCCGTCGCCGACGCGGGGCGAGCGGACCAGGATCGGCTCCTCCCCCGAGAACGGGAAGCGCCCCTCGGCCACCATCTGCGCCAGGTCGGACGCGCTCTGGAGGTAGGTCAGCTCCAGCCGGGACGGGGTGCGGGCCGAGGACAGGTTCGTGGAGCGCTGGATCACCCCGAGGAAGCGGCCCTCGCCGTTGTCGACCGCCCGGCGCACCGGGATCGTCTCCTCGCGCACCGGGACCCCCGTGGACCAGTCGGGGTCGCCCTCGCGGCAGATGCGGCGCTCGTTCCAGGCGGTGTCGATGAGATGGCGCTCGCCCTTGGCGGCCACGCTGCCGACGATGTCGTCGTGGTAGACGGTGGGGCCGGTGGTGGGGCGCATCTGGGCGATGGCGATCCAGCCGTTCTCACCGAGCAGCGGCGCCCACAGGATGAGGTCGGCGAAGGACAGGTCGGCCAGCAGCTGCCAGTCGGAGACCAGCGAGTGCAGCCAGTCGAGGTCCGCCTCGTCGAGTGCGGTGTGGCGGGCGACGAGGTCGCTGAGAGTCGGCACGAGTGCATCATGCGTGCTTTCGCCGCCAAGAGCCAAACCGACCCCCTGATCGAATGCCCAGCTCCTGGCCGGGGAAGGACTCCGCACGGCGGGACACGGGCGCGGCACGGGTGCGGCACCGTGCACCCGGCGTGACTTTCGGGGAATCTCATACTGTGAGAACCGTCACACGGCGGGATCGCTCGATCCCCACGACGGGGCTTCGCGGGCATTGCCGGAGGTGATCGACACGGGCGGGTGGCTCCTCGACGACGCGGGCCTGACACCGGCCTCGGTTGCGATCGCGCACGCTGCTGTGGATATCCTTCACAATCAGTCTGAGCTGCCCGGATTCGCGCGTACTTGGCGGTGTGCGCGCTCCGTGCGGATATGCCGTCCTCCCAGGTGGTTGACCGCTCGGGCCGATATGAGTTCCGATGATCTCGCGGTGATCAGACACGCCCTCACCGCCGTGCCAGAAGTGAAGGTGAGAGCGTGACCGACGACGGCCCCCGCGTTCCCAAGTACTACGACGTGAAACGCAGTCTTCTGGAGCTCACCAAGAGCCTGTCCGCGGGCACCGCCCTTCCTCCCGAGCGCACGCTGGCCGTGCGGTTCGAGACCTCGCGCACCACCGTCCGCCAGGCGCTGACCGAGCTGGTCGTGGAGGGCAGGCTGCTGCGTATCCAGGGCAAGGGCACGTTCGTGGCCCAGCCGAAGGTGGCGCAGGTGCTCCAGCTCACCTCCTACATCGGCGACCTGCGCACGGCGGGCCTGGAGCCGGACACGAAGATCCTGGAGATCGGCTACATCACCGCGGACGAGGCCCTGGCGCGGCGGCTGGCCATCAACCCCGGCGGCCGGGTGCTGCGCATCCACCGGCTCCGTCTGGCCAACGGCGAGCCGGTCTCGATCGACACCACCCACCTGTCCGCGCGGCGCTTCCCCCGCCTGCGGCGGGAGCTGGAGGTGCACGCCTCCCTGTACGAGACGCTGCACAACGCCTACAACGTACGGCTCACGGACGCCGAGGAGATCATCGAGACCGTGCTCGCCACCCCGTACGACGCCAAGGCCCTGGGCGTGGACGTCGGCCTGCCGATGTTGCTGCTGACCCGCCACGCCTTCGACGCCGACGGCCACCCGGTGGAGTGGGCGCAGTCCCTCTACCGCGGCGACCGGTACAAGTTCGTCACGCGCCTGCGGCGTCCCTGACCGGGATGGCGGACGGCGGCTTCTAGGCTGGGACGATGAGCGTTCTCGTCGTGTCCGGCACCGACTTCGGCGTGGGCAAGACCGTCGTGACGGCAGCGGTGGCCGCCCTGGCCAGGGAGCGGGGGTCGTCCGTCGCCGTGGTGAAGCCGGCGCAGACCGGCGGCGGGCGCGACCTCGACGAGGTGATCCGGCTCTCCGGCGTGAGCACCACGTTCGAGCTGGCGCGTTTCGGCGAGCCGCGCTCGCCGGCCGCCGCGGCGCGGGTGGCCGGGGTGCCGCCGGTCTCGCTGACGGCCGCCGCCCGGTTCGTCGAGGAGCTGGCCGAGAGCAACCGGCTGGTCGTCGTGGAGGGCACCGGCGGCCTGCTGGTGCGGTTCGACGAGGACGGCGCGACGATCGCCGACCTGGCCCGGCTGGTGGGCGCGCAGGTGCTGGTGGTGGCGGGGGCCGGGGCCGGCACGCTCAACCACACGGCGCTGACCCTGGAGGCGCTGGCGCACCGGGGGCTCGACCTGGCGGGCGTGGTGATCGGGCGCTGGCCGGAGGAGGCCGGGATCGACGAGCGGAGCAACGTCGCCGACCTGGAGATGCTGGCCGCGCGGCCGCTGGCGGGAGTACTGCCCGAAGGGGTCGGACGACTCGGCCGCGAGGCGTTCGCCCGGTCGGCGCGCGAGGGGCTGGGCGCCACGCTGGGCGGTTCCTTCGACCCGTCCGCCTTCAAGCGGCGGGTGGGGGTGCTCTAGCAACCGGCCTCGGGCAGGCGGCAGACCTTGACGGTCATCTGGCGCGCCTGGTCGATCAGCCCGCGGAAGCCCTTGAGCGGCAGGCTTCTGGTGGGCCAGGCCGACTCGCCGGCGATGTAGAGGGCCGCGCCGCGCCTGACCGCGACCGCGTGCTCGCCGCTCTCGAAGAACCGGCCACCGGCGCGCAGGCCGTCGTCGCCCACGTCCAGGGGCTTGGTGAAGTAGCGGTGGCGGTTGACGCCCTTGCCCGCGTCGGCGCAGCGCCTGAGGTCCGCGCGCAGGATGCGCATGGCGGCCTTGGCGTGCCGGACGCTCCGGTAGACGACGAGCTGCTCGTACTTCATCTCGTCCTCGCTGGAGTAGAGGACGGCCCGCGCCTCCAGCCGGCCGCCGTCCCGCCGCCGGTAGGACAGGCACGGGTCGAGCTGGAGCGGCAGCGCGACGGAGTTCTTGACGGTGTAGGTCTCCCACTGCTTGGCGCGCGGGTGCTTCTCCAGGAATAACATGCCGGGCGGTAACCCGCCCAGGACCGTGGACGCGGCCGCCAGCGCGGCGACCCCTGCTGCGAACATGCGAACCTCCCCTTGCTCTGTTTTGGAGTGAGATGTTCTGTGTGCGGCAATTGTTCGAGGGTGGGGTTAGCTCTACCGTCCACCGGCACACCAGGCCCATTTCGTGGAGGTCTGGTGGGTCAATACCTTTGACGCATGAAAGTCCCCCGTCCCTGGTCGGCGCGTGCCTGGCTCGACACGTCGCACGTGATGATCGGGCTGCCGGTCGCCATGGTGCTCGGCGGGCTGACGCTGGTGCTGGCCGTGGCCCCGCCGGTGCTGCGGCGCGGCGTCCCGGTGTTCACCCGGGTGCAGCGGTCCAGGTTCGCGGCCTTCCTCGACGTACGCATCCCGCCGCCGGTGGCGCCGGCCGGCTGGCGCAGGGCGGCCACCTGGCGGCAGATCGCCTACCACCTGCTGTCGCCCTTCGTGGGCGCGGCGGCGGCCTTCCTCGTCGCGCTGGCGTGGGGCGGGGCCGTGGTGGGGCTGCTGTCGTTCGTGCCGCCGCGGGTGCAGGCGCCGCCGCTGGTGTTCCTCGTCGATCTGCGCGATCCGGTCATCGTGGGGATCTCCATGGCGACCGGTCTGGTGCTGCTGCTGCTCGCCCCGGTCCTGGCCAGGGGCATGGCGTCGCTCGACCTGTCGGTGGCGCGCACGCTGCTCGGGCCCAGCCGCAACGAGCTGGGGCAGCGCATCGAGACGCTGACCGAGAGCCGGGCCGGGGTGATCGACGCCGCCGACGCCGAGCGCCGCAGGATCGAGCGCGACCTGCACGACGGCGCCCAGCAGCGCCTGGTCTCGCTCGCCATGAACCTCGGCCTGGCCAGGGCCACCCTCACCGACCTGCCCGAGCCCGCCCGTGAGGCGATCGAACGGGCCCACGAGGAGGCCAAGCAGGCGCTCAAGGAGCTGCGCGACTTCGTCCGCGGCCTGCATCCGGCCGTGCTCAACGACCAGGGGCTCGACGCGGCGCTGTCCGGCGTCGCGGCCCGCGCCCCTCTCCCCGTACGCCTGCGCGTCGACATCGACCGGCGCGCCTCCCCGACCATCGAGGCGGTGGCCTTCTTCATCGTGTCCGAAGCACTGACCAACATCGCCAAACACTCCGCCGCGACCAGGGCCGAGGTGACGGTCCGGCGCGAGCGCGACCGCCTGCACGTACTCGTCCACGACGACGGCTGCGGCGGCGCCCGGCTCGACGGCGGCACCGGCCTGCGCGGCCTGGCCCAGCGCATCGACTCCGTGGACGGGACGCTGCGCCTGTCCAGCCCGTTCGGCGGGCCGACCACGATCGAGGTGGAGCTGCCGTGCGAGTAGTGCTGGCCGAGGACTCCGTCCTGCTGCGCGAGGGGCTGATCAGGCTGCTCGACGCGTCCGGCATGCGGGTGGTGGCGGCCGTGGACGAGGCCGAGGGCCTGCTGCGGGCCGTCGAGGAGCACCGGCCGGAGCTGGTGATCACCGACGTCCGGATGCCGCCCACGCACACCGACGAGGGGCTGCGCGCCGCTCTCGTGCTGCGCCGCCAGCATCCCGGCCTGGCCGTGCTGGTGCTCTCCCAGTACGTCGAGGAACGCTACGCCGCCCGCCTGCTGGCCACCGCGACCGGCGGCGTCGGCTACCTGCTCAAGGACCGGGTGGCCGACGTGGCCGAGTTCATCGACGCCCTGCGCAGGGTCGCCGGCGGCGGCACCGCCCTCGACCCCGAGGTCGTCGCCCAGCTCCTGCTGCGCGGCGACAGCGACCCGCTGGAACGGCTGACGCCGCGCGAGCACGAGGTGCTCAAGCTCATGGCCGAGGGCCGCTCGAACGCCGGCATCGGCCAGGCGCTCGTGCTCAGCGAGGGCGCCGTGGGCAAGCACATCGGCAACATCTTCACCAAGCTCGACCTGCCCCTCGCCGAGGGCGATCACCGCCGGGTGCTCGCCGTCCTGCAGTTCCTCAAGATCAGGAGCATGCCGTGAGGACCATCTGGCTGACGGCGGGGGCCCTGGCGACGGTGGCCGCCCTGCTGCTGTCCGTCCTGCTGGTCTGGAACGGGTTCGCCCGGGCCACCGCGCCGCAGGAGACGCGGGCCAGGTCTGTCCCGTTCACGCTGGACACGCTGAAGGTCACCACGGGCAGCGGCGAGGTGAACGTCGAGATCGTGCCGGGCCCCGCGGGAGAGCTGACGATCTACCGGTCCGTGGGGTGGACCTCGATCGACCGGCCGGTGATCACCGAGGACTGGAACGGCGACACCCTGCGGCTGGACATCCGGTGCGGGACCGCGCCCCGGCCGGACGGTCCCGTGTGCCAGGCGGACTACACGCTGCTGGTGCCCTTCGAGACCGGGGTCGATGCCCGGACGACCGTCGGCGACCTCGCGGTCAGCAACGTGGTCGGCGCCGTGCGGCTGACGACCGTGTCGGGGAACGTGCGGGCCGACGGGGTCACCGGCGAAATCTGGGCCAGGTCCGGTTCCGGGTCCGTCTCCGGCAACTCGATGCTCGGCGGCCAGGCCGACGTCGAGACCGGCTCGGGCGACGTACGGCTCGACTTCGCCAACCCGCCCCTCACGGTCAGGGCCGTCGCGCGGGCCACCGGCGACGTGGACCTGCGGCTGCCGCCGGAGACCTACGACGTGACGACCGAGGGCCGCCGCACCGAGGTGGAGGTCGACGCGGCGAAGGGCGCGCCCAGGAAGATCGAGGCACGGGCGCCGCTCGGGTCCGTCCGCGTCTGCTGCGGATAGTGGAGATCGTCTAGGTTTGTAACCCGGCGACATCACCCGAAGGAGCCTTCATGGCCGGGATCGACACCAGCGTCCCCCACTCCGCCCGCATCTGGAACTACTGGCTCGGCGGCAAGGACAACTACGAGGTCGACAGGATCGCGGGCGACGAGTTCCTGAAGATCTTCCCAGGCATGCGCGAGGGCGCCCGCGAGTCCAGGGCGTTCCTGAGGCGCACGATCGCGTACCTGACGGCCGAGGCCGGGATCCGGCAGTTCCTCGACATCGGCACCGGCCTGCCCACCGCCGACAACACCCACGAGATCGCCCAGGGCCTCGCGCCGGAGTCCAGGGTCGTCTACGTCGACAACGACCCGCTCGTGCTGGCCCACGCCCGCGCCCTGCTGGTCGGCACGCCCGAGGGCGCGACCGACTACATCGACGCCGACGTGCGCGACCCCGGCGTGATCCTCCGTGCGGCCGCCAAGACCCTCGACCTCGGCCGGCCGGTCGCCCTCAACCTGAGCGGCATCATGGGCCACATCACCGACGACGAGAGCGCCCTCGCGATCGTCGGCGAGCTCCTGGACGCCCTGCCCGCCGGCAGCTACCTGGCGCTCAACGACGGCACGAACGTGCACAGCCAGGCCAACAGGGACGCCCACGACCGGTACAACGACAGCGGCGCGCTGCCGTACGTGCAGCGCAGCCCCGAACAGATCGCGCGCTTCTTCGACGGCCTGGAGCTCGTCGAGCCCGGTCTGGTGTCGGTGTCGCGCTGGCGACCGGCGACCGTGGGCGTGCCCGACGAGGTGGAGGGCTACGGCGCGGTCGGACGCAAGCCTTAAGATCTGTTTACTCTTATCACTGGTTGGTAAGTTCCCGGCATGGAGTCTGCGAAGCACGCCGGTGACGTCGCCGTCGCCGTGTCCAAGGCCTACGGCGTCGAGACCATGTTCACGCTCTCGGGAGGCCACGTCTTCCCGCTGTACGACGGCGCGGTCCACGAGGGCATGCGCATCCTCGACGTGCGCCACGAACAGAGCGCGGTCTTCGCCGCCGAGGCGACGGCCCGGCTGACCAGGAAGCCCGGCCTGGCCGTGCTGACCGCCGGGCCCGGCATCACCAACGGCGTCAGCGGCATCGCGACCGCGCACTTCAACGGCTCACCGGTGGTCGTCATGGGCGGCCGCGCGCCACAGTCGCGCTGGGGCAGCGGCGCCCTGCAGGAGATGGACCACCCGCCGCTGCTCGGCCCGATCACCAAGCTGTCGTTCACCGCCTCCGGCGCCGACTCGATCGGCCAGGACGTCGAGTCGGCCTTCCGCACCGCCGTCGCGCCCCAGCGCGGCCCGGTCTTCCTCGACTTCTACATGGACCACCTGTTCGCCCCCTCGCCCGCCCACGAGGTGCACACGCAGTCGCCCTCGCCGCTGGAGCCCGACCCCGACGACCTGGCCGCCATCGCCCGGCTGCTGTCCGAGGCCGAGCGCCCGGTGCTGGTCTACGGCTCCGACGTGTGGATGGACCGGGCCGAGGAGGCCGCGCGCGACTTCGCCGAGAACTGGCGGCTGCCGGTCATCCCCAACGGCCAGGGCCGCGGCATCCTGCCCGCCGGGCACGAGCTGCTCGTCACCCGCGCCCGCGGTCTGGCCTTCTCCCAGGCCGACCTGGTCATCGTGATCGGCGCCCCGCTCGACTTCCGGCTCGGCTACGGCTGGTTCGGCGGCAAGGACGGCGCGCCGCTGGCCCGCGTCGTGCACATCGCCGACGCGCCCTCGCAGCTCGCCACCCACATGCAGCCCGCCGCCAAGGCCGCGGGCGACCTGTCGGTGGTGTTGTGGAGCCTCGGCGCGGCCTGCGGCGACGCGGGGGTCAAGCCCAGCTCGTACGCGCCCTGGTTGTCGACGCTGTCCGAGGCCGCCGCCGCGGCGATCGAGGACGACGCCCAGCTGCTGGCCGCCGACACCGACCCGATCCACCCCATGCGCATCTACGGCGAGCTGGGCAAGGTCCTGGCCGACGACGCCGTGGTGATCGGCGACGGCGGCGACTTCGTCTCCTACGCCGGCAAGTACGTCGAGCCCAGGCAGCCGGGCAACTGGCTCGACCCCGGCCCGTACGGGTGCCTCGGCACCGGGCTCGGCTACTCCATCGCCGCCCGCCTGGCCCGCCCGTCCGCGCAGGTCGTGCTCCTGCTCGGCGACGGCGCCGCCGGCTTCTCCCTGATGGACGTCGACACCCTCGTCCGCCACCGGCTGCCGGTCGTCATGATCTGCGGCAACAACGGCATGTGGGGCCTGGAGAAGCACCCCATGCAACTCCTGTACGGCTACGACGTGGCCGCCGACCTCCAGCCGCAGTGCCGCTACGACCAGGTCGTGACCGCCCTGGGCGGCGGCGGCGAGCTGGTCACCAAGCCGTCGGAGATCGGGCCGGCGCTGCGCAGGGCGTTCGACTCCGGCATCCCGTACATGGTGAACATCGCCACCGACCCGCAGGTCGCCTACCCCCGCAACACGACGGGGATCTGACCCCCTACGACTTCGGCGTGGCCGTGGGGGTCGGCGACGGCGTCGGCGTCGTGCAGATGCCGTCGATGACGTAGAGCGTGACCACCTTCGTCTCCGGGACCACCGTGCCGCCGGCCGGCACCGTCTTGGTGATCCTGCGGCAGGCGGGGTCGTCGGTGGTCACGGACGAGTCGCGGACGCGCACCAGCAGCCCCGCGGCCTCGACCATCTCCTGCCCCTTGAGGAAGGGCAGCCCGGCGACCTTGGGCACCGTGATGTTCTTGACCGTCGTCGTCGGCGTGCTCGACGGCGACTTGGTCGGTCCCTTCGTGGTGGTCGGGGTGGTGGTGGGCGTGGTCGTCGGTTCCGCCGTCTCCGTCGGCTCGTCGGTCTCGTCGCGCGTGGGCGGCCTGGTGGTGGGCGGCACGGCCGTCTTCGTCGGAGTCCTCGTCGGGGGCCTGGTCTTCGTGGGACCGTTCTTCGTCGGGCCGGGGATGTCGTCGCTGTTGCCATCGTTGGAGGCCGTGACGGTCGGCGTCGGCGCGCCGGGCACCATGCCCGTCAGCGCGACCGCACCCGCGCCCACGCCGAGCACCACCGCGACCGCGAGGCCGACGACCAGGCCGGTCCTGCGCGGCGCCTTGGCGGCGCGGCGGCCGCCCGGGCGGCGCTCACCGACGGCGGCGGTGGTCTCCTCCGACGAGGCCGGTAGGTGCGCCCCCGTCTGGAACGCGCCGGCCCCGGCCGGCGGCTGTCCTCCCGGGTAGGCGGGCGGCTGGCCCGGCTGGTGGGCGGCCGTCGGCTGGGAGTGGCCCGCCTGGTAGGCGCCGGTCTGGTACGACTCGGGCGGCGCGGCCATCGTGGCGCCCGTGGCCGGCGGCGCAATCTCGGCCACCGGCGTGATGGCCTGGCCCTGCCCGGCCGCGCGGGCCGCCTCGCTCATGGCCTTCGCCGTCGGGAACCGCCGGGCGGGGTCCTTCGACAGGGCCACCTCCACCAGCGTCCTGATCTGCGGCGGGATGTCGGCGGGCAGCGGCGGCGGAGCCTCGCGGATGTGCTTGAGCGCGATCGTGACCGCGCTGTCACCGTCGAACGGCCGCTGTCCCAGCAGGCATTCGTAGGCGACCACGCCGAGCGCGTAGATGTCCACGGCCGGCGTGACGGGCGCGCCCTCGGCCTGCTCGGGCGCGCAGTAGGCGGCCGTGCCCAGCACCATGCCGGCGTCGGTCAGCCGGTTGGCCAGGTCGGAACGGGCGATCCCGAAGTCGGTGAGCACCAGCGTGCCGTCGCGCTGCACGAGCAGGTTGCCCGGTTTCACGTCGCGGTGGACGATCCCCTGGTCGTGCACCGCCTGCAGGGCCGAGGCGGCCTGCGCGATGAGCTCCATGGCCGCCTGCGGCGGGATCCGGCCGAGCCGGGCCAGCAGCCGGTCGAGCGGCTCCCCGTCCACGAACTTCATCACGAGGTAGACGGTGTCGCCGCTCACCCCGTAGTCGTAGACGTCGACCACGCCGGAATGGTTGATCGTGGCCATCGCCCTGGCTTCCCCCTGGAACCTGGCGACGAACCCCCGATCATCCATGCGGCCTGGGAGCAGCACTTTGACGGCGACGGTGCGGGCGAGCACGATGTCCTCGCCTCGCCACACCTCGCCCATGCCGCCGGCGCCGATGCGGGTATCCAGTCGATACCGCCCCGCCAGCGTCGTGCCTTGGGCAACCATGACTCCCCCGCTACCCCCCTACATCGGTAACCTCGCCCACCCCGCGGTTCTCCAACAAAGCGAACTTTTGTCGCGGTGAGGTAACACAGTGGTCACGGAAACCCCGAGAGTGTACCTGTCCCAGGAGCCCCATATGCCACTCATATGCCGCAAGCCGTACAAACCCTATCCTGGAGCCTTATGGGCGGTGTTGTCCGCGTTTCCTGGAGATCAGAACAGCCCTCGGTAGGCTGACCCCCATGACGCTCTCACCTGGCCTCCGCTCGCAACTGCTCACCATGGTCGAGAGATCCGACACAGCCGAGCGGGCCGGCAGCGGCGACGTGCCCGTGCTGGCCACGCCCAGGCTGCTCGCGCTGGCCGAACGGGCCACCGTCGAGGCCGTGCGCCCGCACCTGGCCGTGGGCGAGACGTCCGTCGGCACCCGGGTCGAGCTCGAACACCTGGCCGCCAGCGCCGTCGGCGACCACGTCGAGCTCACCGCCGAGCTCACCGACGTGGACGGCCGGCGCCTGGTCTTCGCCTTCGAGGCCCGTGACCGGCAGGGCACGCTCGTGGGCCGGGGCACGGTCGAGCGGGTGGTCGTCGACCGCGCCAGGTTCCTGGCCCGCCTCAGTCGATGACGGCGATCAGGTCGCCCTCCTGGATCACGTCGCCCTCGGCCACCTTGAGCTGCGACACCACGCCCTCGTCCTCGGCGAGCACGGGGATCTCCATCTTCATCGACTCGAGGATGACCAGCGTGTCCCCCTCGGAGACCGCCTCGCCCTCCCGGACGACCACTTTCCACACGTTCGCCACCATCTCGGCGCGTACCTCGGCCACCGGTGCTCTCCTCTTCCGACGCCACCAACAATGTCGACCGGGTCAGGCCCGCATTCGCCCGACCAGACCCGTGTCGTAGTCTCCCGCGACGAATGCCGGGTTCTCCAGCAGCTCGGCGCAGAAGGGCAGATTGCTCTTCGGCCCCTCGACAGTGAACTCCGCGACCGCCTTGCGTCCCAGCTCCAGCGCCTCGGTACGGTCGGCCCCGAGCACGCACAGCTTGGCCATCAGCGGGTCGTAGAACATGGTCACCGTGTTGCCCGCCTCGTAGCCGGAGTCGACGCGGATGCCGTCGCCGGCGGGCTCGTCCCAGGTCGTGATCCGGCCGGGCCCGGGCAGGAAGCGTTTGGGGTCCTCGGCGTAGACCCGGAACTCGATCGCGTGCCCCTCGGGCGCCACCGTGATCTCCGGGCTCTCCCCGGCGGCCACGCGGAGCTGCAGCTCCACCAGGTCGAGGCCGGTGACCAGCTCCGTGACCGGGTGCTCGACCTGCAGCCTGGTGTTCATCTCCAGGAACACGAAGTCCTGGGCGTCGGCGTCGACCAGGCACTCGACCGTGCCCGCGCCGAGATAGCCGACGGCCTCGCCGGCCCGCACGGCCGCGGCCAGCATGCGTTCGCGCAGCTCGGGGCCGATGCCGGGGGACGGCGACTCCTCGACGACCTTCTGGTGGCGGCGCTGCACCGAGCAGTCGCGCTCGCCCAGGGCCAGCACCCGGCCGTCGGGCAGGCCGAGGATCTGCACCTCGACGTGGCGGGCACGTTCGACGTAGCGCTCCAGCAGGACCGCGGGCCCGGCCAGCGCGTCGCCCGCGCCGCCCGCCGCGGCCGCCGCGGCGAACCTGGCCGCCGCCCTGGCCGCCTGCTCGAACGCCTTGGCCAGCCCGGCGTCGTCACGGGCCACGCTCATGCCGATCCCGCCACCGCCGCCGGCGGTCTTGACCATGACCGGGTAGCCGATCAGCTCGGCCGCGTCGAGCGCCGCGACCAGGTCGGTGACCGGCTCCCTGGTGCCCGCGGCGACGGGCACGCCCGCCTGCTCCATGAGGTTCCTGGCGTTGATCTTGTCGCCCATGCGGTCGATGGACTCCGGCGTCGGCCCGATCCACACGAGCCCGGCCTCGATCACCGCCCGCGCGAACGCGGCGTTCTCCGACAGGAAGCCGTAACCGGGGTGCACCGCGCCCGCTCCCGTGGCGCGGGCCGCGTCCAGCACCCTGGCGGGGTCGAGATAGCTCTGCGCGGGGTCGGCCGGGCCGATCAGCACCGCCTCGTCGGCCTCGCGCACGAACGGCAGCCCGGCGTCGGCCTCGGAATGGACGGCGACGGCACGCAGGCCCATCCGCCTGACCGTACGGATGATCCGCCGGGCGACCTCCCCCCGGTTGGCGATCAGAACGGGTCCGAGCGTCTCAGCAATCACGCGGACAACCCTATGACCGCCGTCGGCCCGTCCCCTTTCCCGTGAAGTACCGATCAACGGAGAATGATCTGTAGGAACCCCACAAAGGCGGGCAATCAGCTAGACGCGGCCTCTGCCGACCACCCGGGTCAGGGCGTCGAGCGCGGCGGCGTCGTACGCACTGCCCGCCGTGAGCCCGATGCGCTCCAGCGCCGCCCCCGACCGGTCGCGGTCGGTGGACGGGCCCACCAGGTCGTCGTAGGCGTTGGCGACCCTGATGATGCGGCTGGACAGCGGCGGGTCGTCGGCGATCTCGTCGCACTGCCTCCGGACCACCTCGGCCACCCGGTCGAGCACGCCCGTCTGCCTGATCACCTCGGCCCCCAGCTCGGCGATGCGCCGCGCCTGCTCCGGATCGGCCAGCACGGTGGCGCCGCCCGGGATGGGGTCGCGCAGCGAGAGCTGGCCGATGTCGTGCATGAGGGCCGCGTACTCCAGCTCCAGCAGCTCGGGCTCGGCCATGCCCAGCTCCCGGCCGACGGCCACGGCCAGCCGGGACACCCGGCGCGAGTGGCCCGGCTCGACGTAGCCGCCGACCTCGGTGACCCGCGACAGGGCGCGGACGGTCTGCAGGTAGGTGGCGCGGATGCCGGCGTACTTGCGGAAGGCCACCTGTGTGACCAGCAGCGGCGCGGCGAACACCAGCAGCGCCACCAGGTCCATGCTGTGCGTGGCGAGCGCGAGCAGCACGCCGGAGGCGGCCACCGCGGCCCCCAGCGGGAACGCCATGTTGATCTCGTCGCGCACCGCCACCCGGAACGCGGTGCGCAGCCGCTCGGCCCGCAGCAGCGCCGCGATCAGCACGTCGACCAGCAGCGTCACCGTGATCAGCGAGACCATCACCACGAGCGCCGGCCACCAGGTGTGAGCGCCCGGCGGCGGCTTGGTGAGCTGGTAGAGCGGGTCGGCCAGCGGGCGGAAGGCGAAGGCCAGCAGCGCGCCGGTGAGCAGGCGGCGGGCCATCGCGTCGAGCCGCGGCGGCCGGCCGACGGCCAGGTGGGGCAGCGCGCCCGCGACCATCCCGGCCGCGATCACGGCCACGACCTGCAGCGCGGAGTGGCGCAACTGGTTCTGGCTGAGGTCGAGCAGCAGGGTGTAGCCGAGCGCCGCGGCGGCGCCGATGGGCGCGACCTCCCTGTTGCCCGGCATGGTCAGCCGGGCCAGCTCGCCGACCGCGATCAACGCGCCGAACCCGATGGCGATCTCGGGACGGTCGAGCCCCACGGCCGCCGTGTGCGCCACCCCCGCGACGGCGACCAGACCGGCCGCGCAGATCAGCAGCAACTGGCCGGAGTCGAGCCGGCGCAGGACCGTGGTCGGCGTCCTGTCGGCGCGCCGGGCGCGCTCTGTGGTGGTCATGGCCCGCTCACGACCTGGATCGGCATCGTCGGGTCGTCGTGGTCCTTGATCGTCGCCTCGGCGGCGTCGGGCGGCGGCGCCTCGACCCGGCGCGGCGGCTGCCAGGGATTACGGTCCAGCGCCCGGATGAACGCGGCCACCATGACCGGGTCGAAGTGCGTGCCGGCGCACTTGCGCAGCTCCTCCACCGCCACCTCGACCGGGCGCGCCCCCCGGTAGGAACGGTCGGAGGTCATCGAGTCGAACGCGTCGGCCACCGCGATCACCTTGGCGAACTCGGGGATCTCGTCGCCGGCCAGGCCCATCGGGTAGCCGGTGCCGTCGTGGCGCTCGTGGTGGTGCATGATCCCGGCGTAGGCCTCGTCGAGGAAGCCGATGCCGCGGACGATCTCCAGCCCGCGCATCGGATGGAGCTGGATCGCGGCGAGCTCTCCCTCGGTGAGCGGGCCGTCCTTCTGCAGCACCTTCGTGGGCACGCCCAGCTTGCCGACGTCGTGGAGCATGCCGGCGTAGCGGATGGCGCGCAGGCGTTCGAGCCTCATGCCGATCTCCTCGGCGATCATGCTGGAGGCGAGCGAGACGCGCGTGCAGTGGCCCCGGGTGTAGTAGTCCTTGGTCTCGACGGCCTGGCAGAGCGCGGCGATGGTGGCGTCGTACGAGCGCTGCTGGGCGTGGTACTGGCCGAACGCCCACCGGGCCACGAACAGCGGCATCAGCACCAGCACCGCCGAGATCGACTGCACGGTCGCCCACAACCCGGCCACCAGCAGCCCGAACGTGCCGTAACCGAGGTAGGACAGCAGGAACTGGACCATGCCCCGCAGCGGCACCTCCGTGGCCCGCACACTGGTCGCCAGGCTGATCATGGTCAGCGTGAGCACGATGTTGAGCGGCACGAACACGGCGGTCGCGGCGGCGTAGGGGCCGATGAGGCTGTCGAACTCGTTGACCCGCGGCACCCCGACCGTGCCATGGAGCCACTCGTAGACCCAGCCGGAGGCGTAGCCGCAGATGGCGAACTGGGCGCCGTTGAACAGCCGCTTGATCAGCGGCAGACCCGGCCGCACACTGACCGCGGCGGTGAGCCCCACCAGCGCCGCGCCCTCCGGCCCGATCAGCACGACCGCGGCCAGCGACGCCGAGAAGCTCACCGACACCGCGAACTGCTCCACGTTGAGCAGCGTCGGCATCGACTCGCACACCAGGAAGAGCAGCGCGAGCACCAGCAGGATGTCCAGATTCTCCGGCGCCACGAGCGGGCCGGAGACGATCGCGCTGTGCCCGATGAGAGCGGCCGCCGCCGCGATCACGGCGACCAGGTAGACCCTCGCGGGCCAGGGCAGGTCACGCATTGCGGCCCCCTACGGCGGTCAGGTCCAGGAAACCCCTGGCGGAAGCGCGCCGATGCCGGCCAGGACCACCATCGAGGTGACCACGATGACGGCGGCGAGCGACCGGGTGAACCTGTCCTTCAACATCCCACATGCCTCCACGTCGACTTCTGGAGCTCACGCTACAGAAGAGGACGTCACCGTACGGGCCGAGCGGGAAATCGCAAGCAAAGTGTAATCAAGCAACTACCTGGCGCGACTCCGCGCCCAGGCCACGGTGCTCTTCACGCCGGTCGGCAGGTCGGTGCGCGGCTCCCAGCGAAGCCCCTCGTGGGCGGGCACCGGATCGACGGCCATCGCCGGCAGGTCGCCGACGCGCGGGGGCGCGAAGCCCGGCTTGTCCTGGGCCCCCGCCGCGTCGGCGATCAGCGAGTGCAGGCGCCTGTCGGTGGTCTGGATGCCGGTGCCGAGGTTGAAGCGGCGGCCGTTGCCCTCGCTGCCGCAGGCCCGGACGAAGCCGTCGACCACGTCGTCGACGTAGACGTAGTCGCGGGTCTGGGTGCCGTCGCCGTAGAGGACGGTGGGGGTGCCGTTGAGCAGGGCGTCGGTGAAGATCGACACGACGCCGGCCTCGCCGTCGGGCGACTGGCGCGGGCCGTAGACGTTGGAGAGCACCAGCGTGGTGTACTCCAGGCCGTAGAGGGCGCGGAAGGTCGCCAGGTAGGTCTCGGCGCTCAGCTTGGAGGCCGCGTACGGCGAGCGCGGGTCGGTGGGCGCGTCGCCGGGCACGGGGATCGTGGCGGGCCGGCCGTAGACCGCCACGGACGAGGCGAACACCACCTTGCGCGTGGTGCCCTCCTTGGCCGCCGTCAGCACCGACGCGGTGCCCTCGACGTTGAGCCGGGCGTCGTGGACGGGGTCGGCGACGCTCTTGCGTACGCTGATCTGGGCGGCCAGGTGGCAGATGACCTCGGGCCGCAGCTCGGCCGCCAACCCGATGATCGCCGGGTCGCGCACGTCGAGGACGTGCAGGCTGAAACGGTCGCTCTCGGCGGCGTTGACCAGGTTGTCCCTGCTGCCGGAGGACAGGTCGTCTACGGCGACGACCTCGTGTCCGTCCGCGAGCAGGCGGTCGACGAGATTCGACCCGATGAAACCGGCACCACCGGTGACTAGGACGCGCATGGCGTGAATCCTAGTCGGCCAGCTCCGACCTCACCTGCTCGATCCGCGCCAGCACCTTGGAACGCAGATCGGCGGGGACGGGATCGCAGCCGCAGTGCTTGGCCACGAGCGCCTTGACCGCCTTGTCGAGGTCGTACTCCTTCAGGCACGGGCTGCACTCGTCGAGATGCACGCGGATGTCGGAGACGTCACCGTCGGTCAGCTCGCCGTCGAGATAGGCGTAGACCTTGTCCAGCACCTCGCGACAGTCGGTGTCGTGCGGGTTGCCACAGCTCATTTCGATCCCTCCGAGGGGACCAGGCCGCGCTCGCGGGCGTAGTCCTCAAGGAGGCCCCGGAGCTGCCTGCGTCCCCGATGCAGCCTGGACATCACGGTGCCGATGGGAGTGCCCATGATGTCGGCGATCTCCTTGTAGGGGAAGCCTTCGACGTCGGCGAGGTAGACGGCGATCCTGAACTCTTCCGGCAGCGCCGCGAGCGCCTGCTTGATGTCGCCGTCGGGGAGGTGCTCCAGCGCCTCGACCTCGGCCGACTTCAGCCCGCTCGAGGTGTGGGACTCGGCGCGCGCGAGCTGCCAGTCCTCGATCTCCTCGGTGCCGGACTGCTTGGGCTCACGCTGCTTCTTGCGGTAGCTGTTGATGAACGTGTTCGTCAGGATCCGGTAGAGCCACGCCTTGAGGTTCGTGCCCTCCTGGAACTGGTGGAACGACGCGAACGCCTTGGCGAAGGTCTCCTGAAGCAGGTCCTCCGCGTCCGCTGGATTCCGGGTCATCCGGAGCGCGGCGGAGTAGAGCTGTTCGAGATACGGCATGACGTCGCGCTCGAACCGCTCGCTGCGCTGCTCCAGAGTCTCCGCGCCTGTCGCGGGCACCGGACCCACCCCCCTAAGATCACCGGTGGCCGGCTGTGGCGGTACACCGTACTCAGGGGAGAATACCCGCTGGCCGATGACCTCCTGGTCATCGGGGCGCGGTCTTTCCAATGTGAGCATGCTCGTCGCAACACGCCCGCGCCCTTGTCTGTTCCCGCAAGATAGAAGGTACAGAGGACCCGGTGCGGGGAACGTCCATACGTACCGGCTGGTAGCCCTTTTTCCGGAACTCAGGAGTCGCGTGTGCTGCCCATTCCGGCCGAGGAACTGAACGGCTCTGGGACGCTCGGGCCGTACTGGACCTTCTACCGCGCCGTCGCCGCCGAGCAACTGAACCGCTGGCTCCCCGGCGAACCGTCGGTGATCCTCGATCTGTCCGGCGGCCGCGGACGCTGGTCCGGCCAGGCCGCGAGGGCGGGACACCGGGTGATCGAGGTGCTCGACTTCCGCCGGACCGTGGACGCGCAGTCCCGTTTGCGGGACGCCGACCGGGTTCGGCACGTACGCGCCGATGATCTGGCCTTTCTTCCCGATGAGAGCGTTGACGCGGTGGTCGCCGAGGAACGCGCGATGTCGATCGAGCTCATGGCCGAGTCGGCGATGAGCGACGTGGCCAGGGTGCTGCGTCCGGGCGGGCGGGCGCTGGTGTGCGTCGACTCGCTGGTGCTCGGCATGGCGATCCTGGCCGAGCAGGAGCAGTGGCAGCACCTGCGGCAGACCGGCGAGGTCATGCTGGTGCCCTGGCCCGACGGCAGCATCACGCGCTGCTTCAGCAGCGGCCAGCTCCGCGAGCTGCTGATGGGGGCCGGGCTGGAGGTGGAGTGGATGCGGCCGCGCACGGTGTTGTCGCCGTCCACGGTGGACCACGTGCTCGGGTCCGACGGGCGGGCCCTGACCTGGCTCGTGCGCACCGAGCTCGACGCCCATCCCGACGACGACGACACGGTGGGCATCCACCTGGTGGCCAGCGCGCGCAAGAGCTGACCCGCCGCCCGGCTTTCCGAGGGCCGCCGTTCTCCGTGACCGGCGGCCTTCGGCTGCGGCGGCCGGTCAGCTGTGCGGCCGGTCAGCGGCGGCGTTCGCGTTTCCCCTGGCACTGCACGCAGCGGGCGGCCTCCGGGCGGGCCTCCAGCCTGCCCTCGGGCACCGGCTTGTCGCAGTCGACGCACCTGCCGTACGCGCCCTCGTCCAGGCGCCTGATCGCCTCGGTCACCGCGCGGCGTTGCGCGGTCGCCACGGTGAGCATGGCCTGCGCGCGGTCGGCGTCGGTGAGGTCGGAGCCCGCGTCGGCCGCCGAGTGCTCGCGGATCGCGACGGGGTCGCCCTGAAGGACACCGATCGAGCGGTCCAGCTCCACGAGCATGTCTTCGAGCCGCTTACGAGCGGTCGTGACGTCCACGAATCCGCACCTCCGGGTGAAAGAGGGAAGCCCGCGGCTAGGACTCCCCGGTTGTCCCGCCCGGCGCAATTAGGGGCATGTTGTGGCGGTGACACCGAGTGAACGGTCGCATCGCTTTCCTCACCGAATGCCCACTTACCATGCTTCTTACACCTTTAGAAAAGGCCGGCTTCCTCCTCGTCGGGAAGCGGTTTGATGAGATCCGGCCCATTGTTCCGAACATTATTGACATCAGTAGAAACGGGATATGCCGCCAGCCTCCCGGCCTCCGCGGGCACCAGGAGTCGTGAGGCGCGCTCGGTGTCGGTGAGGCCCGGGTCGAGCCAGTCGGCCCAGCGGTCGCGCTCGATCATCATGGGCATCCTGTCGTGGATGCGGCCGAGCTGGTCCTCCGCGTCCGTGGTGATGACCGTGCAGGTCACCAGCCACTTGAGCGGGTCGTCGTCGTCGCGGGTGCGGTCCTTCCAGAACTCGTACAGGCCGGCCATGGCCAGCACGCCGCCGTCGGCCGGGTGGATGAAGTACGGCTGCTTCTTCTTCTCGCCCTCGACGGCCATCCATTCGAAGTAGCCGTCGGCCGGGATCAGGCACCTGCGCTTGGCGAACGCCTGCCGGAACGACGGCTTCTCGGCCAGCGTCTCGGCCCTGGCGTTGATCAGCCGGGAGCCGATCGACGGGTCCTTGGCCCAGACCGGCACGAGGCCCCACCTGACGATCCTGAGCTGCCGGACCGCGTGCTCGTCCTCCTTGGAGGTCCGGCTCATGACCGCGTAGACGTTCTTGGTGGGGGCGACGTTGAAGTCGGCGCCCAGCTCCTTGTCGGGCTCGCCGTCGAGCTCGACCTGGAACTCCTCCAGCAGTTCGTGCTTCTTGCGCGCCGAGGCGTATCTACCGCACATGTCCCCACATTGCCATACGTCCGGGTCTCGCTTCGCGGCTTCGCCTCCGGCCGGGGCGGCTCGGCTTCACGGAAGGGCGACGCGTCGTCCACAGGCTGTGAACGCGCCGTACCAGGCCCAGTAGGCTTTGGACATGCCCGCTCAGCACTGGCCCGCGCCGACGGCCGACACGCCCGTCAACGCCTCCGTCCGCCTGCCCGGCTCCAAGTCCGTCACCAACCGGGCGCTGCTGCTCGCCGCGCTGGCCGACGGTCCGGGCGTCGTGCGCCAGGCGCTGCGCAGCCGCGACGCCGACCTCATGGTGTCGGCCCTGCGCGCGCTCGGCGCCACGCTGACGGCCGTGCGCGAGACCACCGACGCGGTCGACTGGGAGGTGACGCCGGGCCCGGTCCGCGGCGGCGCGCGCATCGACGCCGGGCTGGCGGGCACGGTCATGCGGTTCGTCCCCCCGATGGCGGCGCTGGCCGACGGCTCGGTCTTCTTCGACGGCGACCCCTACGCCCGCAGGCGTCCGATGGGCCCGATCCTCGACGCCCTGCGCGCGCTCGGGGCGCGCATCGACAACGACGCGCTCCCCTTCACCATCACCGGGCCGCTGACCGGCGGCGAGGTCACCATCGACGCCTCCGGCTCCTCGCAGTTCGTCTCGGGGCTGATGCTGACGGCCGCGCGGTTCGCGAAGGGCGTGACGATCCGGCACGTCGGCCCGCCGGTGCCCTCCCAGCCGCACATCGAGATGACCGTCCACATGCTGCGCGAGGCCGGGGTCAGGGTCGACGACACCGAGCGCGACGTGTGGCGGGTCGAGCCGGGCCCGATCGCGGCCAGGGACATGACGGTCGAGCCCGACCTGTCCAACGCGGCGCCGTTCCTGGCCGCCGCGCTGGTCACGGGCGGCACGGTCACGGTCCCCTGCTGGCCGGCGGAGACCACCCAGCCGGGCGACGCGCTGCGCGGCCTGCTCACCACCATGGGCGCCACGGTGACCCGCGACGGCGACGACCTGGTCGTCACCGGCACGGGCGAGGTCAAGGGCCTCGACGCCGACCTGCACGAGGTGGGCGAGCTGACCCCCACGATCGCCGCGCTGGCCGCCCTGGCCACCACGCCGAGCCGCATCCGCGGGGTCGGCCACCTGCGCGGCCACGAGACCGACCGGCTGGCCGCGCTGGCCACCGAGATCAACGCCCTCGGCGGCGACGCGGAGGAGACGGCCGACGGCCTGCTCATCCGTCCCCGCCCGCTGCGCGGCGGCGTGTTCCACAGCTACGACGACCACCGCATGGCCACGGCCGGGGCCGTGATCGGCCTCGCGGTGCCGGGCGTGGAGGTGGAGAACATCGCGACGACCGCCAAGACGTTGCCGGAGTTCGTCCAGATGTGGGCGGCGATGCTGGAGGCCCGATGAGCGGCGATGATCGCGCGTTTCGCGGCAGGCGGCGGGGGCACTTCGCAGGAGGGTCCGGCGTGAGAGGAAGCGAGCGCATGGGAGCGGACCGCTGAGAAAGCGGGAGTACGACGAGGACGACGTACGGGTCAGGCCGGGCAAGGGCTCGCGCCCGCGCACCCGCATCCGTCCCGCGCACGAGGACGCCGTGGAGGGCTTCGTGGTCGCCGTCGACCGGGGCCGCTACACCACCCTGGTCGAGCCCGAGCGCGGCCACAAGCGCAAGCAGCAGCAGCGCCGGCTCGTGGTCGCCATGAAGGCCCGCGAGCTGGGCCGCAAGGGCATCGTGGTCGGCGACCGGGTGGCCCTGGTCGGCGACGTGTCGGGCCGCCCCGACACGCTGGCCAGGGTGGTCCGTGTGGAGCCGCGCACCTCGATGTTGCGCCGCTCGGCCGACGACACCGACGACACCGACGGCATCGAGCGCCCGGTCGTGGCCAACGCCGACCAGCTCGTGATCGTCACGGCGCTGGCCGACCCGCCGCCCAGGCCCCGGATGATCGACCGGATCCTGGTGGCGGCGTTCGACGCCGGGATCGACGCCCTGCTCTGCCTGACCAAGTCCGACCTCGCCTCGCCGGACGAGCTGGTCGCCCTGTACGAGCCGCTGGGCGTGCCGCACATCGTGGTCCACAAGGGCGGCTCCCTCGACGAGCTGCGCGACCACCTGGCCGGCCGCATCAGCGTGCTGGTGGGCCATTCGGGCGTGGGCAAGTCCACCCTGGTCAACGCCCTGGTGCCCGATGCCAACCGCGCGGTCTCGCACGTCAACGCGGTCACCGGCCGCGGCCGCCACACCTCCACCTCGGCCGTCGCGCTGGAGCTGCCCGAGGGCGGCTGGATCATCGACACGCCGGGGGTGCGCAGCTTCGGCCTGGCCCACGTGTCGGTCGAGACCGTGCTGGCCGCCTTCCCCGACCTGGTGGAGGGCACGGTCACCTGCCCGAAGGGCTGCACCCATCTCGGCGACGGCTGCGCGCTCGACGCCTGGGCGGCCGCGGGCAACGCCGACCCGACCCGCCTGGAGTCGCTGCGCCGCCTGCTGTCCAGCCGCGAGGGCGCCCCCGACGAGCCCGCCGCCTGATCACCGGCCGTTCATGGGCGGTTGGGGCGCAGCGTCCAGGTGACGGTGAGGCTGGAGACCAGGGTGCCGGCCGCGTCGCGCACGTCGACCAGCACGTCGAAGACCGGCCGCTCGCCGGCGTCCAGCTTGCCGACGACCTCCTCCCTCGAGGCGGCCACCCGCGCCTCGGCCCGCACCTTGCCCAGGGCCACCTTCCGGAACTCGATGGTCGCCGTCGTGGGCAGCGGCACGCTGCGGCTGAGCTGGTCGCCGAACCTGGACAGCACCGCCGCGCCCGACGCCGACTCGGCCAGGGTGAACAGCGTGCCCGCGTGCGGCCCGGCCACGTGGTTGTGCAGCTCGGGCCGGTCGGGCAGCCGGCATTCCGCCCGGCCGTCCTCGACCGAGTCGAACACGATCCCCAACGTACGGGCGAATGGAACGGTTTCGAGAAGGAAGGCACCTACATCAGTGGACATAGGAGACATGTTACTGGTCAGTAGGTGAAAAGGGAGTTACCAGAAAAGGGGCGCCGGTGACTGATGTCCGGCACGACCGACGCGATAGCGTGGCTGACCGTGCAGGGTTACAACGACGATCTACGCCTCGCTCACGTCATGGCGGACGCCGCCGACGACCTGACCATGCGGCGCTTCAAGGCGGTCGACCTCAAGGTCGAGACCAAGCCCGACCTGACGCCGGTCAGCGACGCCGACCGCGCCGTCGAGGAGGCCATCCGCGGCACGCTGCGCCGGGCCCGGCCGCGTGACGCGGTGGTGGGCGAGGAGTTCGGCAAGACCGGGTGGGGAGCCCGGTCGTGGATCATCGACCCCATCGACGGCACCAAGAACTACGTGCGCGGCGTGCCCGTGTGGGCCACGCTGATCGCCCTCATGGAGTACGGCAAGGTCGTCGTCGGCCTGGTGTCGGCCCCCGCGCTCGGCCGTCGCTGGTGGGCGGCGACCGGCGGCGGCGCCTGGACCGGCAGGAGCCTGGCCAAGGCCTCCAGGATGAGCGTCTCCTCGGTCACCAGGCTGGAGGACGCCTCCTTCTCCTACTCCAGCTTCGGCGGCTGGGAGAAGCTCGGCAAGCTGGACAACTTCCTCGACCTCGGCCGCGCCTGCTGGCGCACCCGCGCGTACGGCGACTTCTGGTCGCACATGATGGTCGCCGAGGGCTCGGCCGACGTGTCCGCCGAGCCGGAGCTGTCGCCCTGGGACATGGCGGCCCTCACCGTGATCGTCGAGGAGGCCGGCGGCGTCTGGACCGACCTCGCCGGCGTGCGCGGCCTGGAGGGCGGCAGCCTGGTCTGCACGAACGGCGCCCTCCACGACGAGGTGCTGAACCGGCTCAACGGCACCACGATCACCTCCTGAGAGCCCGCTTCAGGCCGTCTCGAAGTCGGTGCACAACCATCGGTGGCCGTGCCGCTCCAGCCGTACGGCCAGAACGTGACTGCGCTCGCCGCAGTGCACCAGCACGCACATCTCGACGGCCCCTTCCCGCGGCTCCTTGACGTGCGGGCTCCCGACGAACGGCGGCCGATCGGCGGAGATCATCTGCCCGGCCCTGACGAGGTCGCGGTAGGCCCGGCCGGTGAGCCGGTCGGCCACCGACTCCGGCGGGCGGCGACCCGTCAGCACCTCGGCCAGCGCCTGCCCGAGCTGGCGCAGCCTGCGTTCGTCGGGCCGGGCTCCGGGCGGCCCCCAGACCAGCGGGGTCAGGGCCAGTGCGCCGTGCGTGGGGTCGTCCGCCATGCGCCCTCCAATTGACTCAGGGGGAAGAAGGAAACGCCTTAATGAGTTTTCGGCCGGGGCCGCCGGATACGAAATCCGCCAACTTTACCCGGCCGTCGTCCTCTTTCCTCCCCTTGGGCGGAGAAATGCTTCGCGCGGCTGGATCCCCTATTTCTTTATCGGTTGTTCAGAGCGACAACACCCGGGCGACCGCATTCAGCAACGAGTCGCGGTAGGAGGCTCCGTACAGCACCACGTGCACCAGCAGCGGATGGAGCTGGTGCAGCGGCACCCGCTCCCGCCACCCCGGCGCGAGCGGGAACTCCTCCTGGTACGCCCCCATCACCCGATCCAGGTACGGCAGCCCGAACAGGGCGAGCATGGCCAGGTCCGTCTCCCGGTGCCCGCCGTGGGCCGCCGGATCGACGAGCACCCCGGTGCCGCCGGACCACAACACGTTCCCGCTCCACAGATCCCCATGGACGCGGGCGGGCGGCTCGGGCGGCCCGGCCACCTCGGCGAACCGTTCCACGGCCCGCTCGACCAGCCTCACGTCCGCGGCCGGCAGCCGCGCCCGGCGCAGGAACGGCATCACCCGCCGGGTCGCGTAGAAGGACGGCCAGTCGCCGTCGGGCGAGTTGTCCATGGGCAACTCGGCGATGAACCCCGGCCAGGGCGCGCCGAACCCGGCCGCCCCGGCGCGGTGCAGACGGGCCAGGTCACGGCCGAACCGCAGGGCCGCCTCGGCGGTGGGCGCCTCCTGCGGCACCCACGACAACACCAGCCGGTCGGGACCGGCCTCCACGACCTCGGGCACGGTGATCGCCTCGCCCAGCCAGCGCAACCCGGCGGCCTCGGAGGCGAACACGTCGGAGGCAGGACCGATCTTGGCGAACACCTGCCGCCCGTCCTCCAGCACGCCGCGCTGCAGCCGGCGGCCGTGGGAGGAGCCGAGGTCCTCAGTCGATCTCATCGGCGATGTGCGCGGCCACGCCCTTCGAGGCCGTCTCCAGCATGGTCAGCACCTCCTCGAAACCCTCGCGGCCACCGTAATAGGGGTCGGGCACCTCGGCGCCGTCCGGCGCGCCGGGGTCGAACGAGCGGAACAGACGCACCTCGACGTCGGCGGGCGCCAGGCGGCGCAGGTTGGCCGCGTTGTCCCGGTCCATCGCCAGCACCAGGTCGTAACGGTCGAACCAGTCCCGCGTGAACTGCCTGGCACGGTGGGCGGCGCCGTCGTAGCCGTGCTCGGCCAGGATGCCCAGCGCCCGCTCGTCCATCGGATCGCCGGCGTGCCAGCCGCCGGTGCCCGCGCTCTCGACGACGACCCGGCCGCCGAGCCCGCGCTCCTCCAGGGTCCGGCGGAGCACCGCCTCCGCCATCGGGGAACGGCAGATGTTGCCCATGCACACGAGACACACGCGATAGCTCATGCATCCCATCTTCGCTGGTCACATTGATGGAGACGACCAGGGGCGTTCACCGAACGTTCACCCTTGTTGGGGGGTCTGAGTCACTTTGCCTGCATAACTTCATGGACGACTAAGGACCAAGTGAGGGGAACCCAACCGTGAAGTATGCAGGCCGGCTCGCCGCCGTCGCCGTCGTCGGCGCGCTCTCGCTCGCTGCGTGCGGCACAGACAACAACAGCTCCGGGGGCACGAACGGCACCAGCTCCGCCAGCGCCCCCGCCGCGGGCAACGACAACGGCCTGAGCGGCACCATCAACGCCGCCGGCTCGTCGGCCCAGGCCAACGCGATCGACCAGTGGAAGAAGGACTTCCAGGCCAAGAACTCGGGCGTGAGCCTGAACTACCAGCCGAGCGGTTCGGGTGCCGGTGTGCAGTCGTTCATCGCGGGCACGGTCGACTTCGCGGGTTCGGACTCCGCTCTCAAGGACGACAAGGGCGAGCCCGCCCAGGCCGACGCCCGATGCAAGACCGGCAAGGCCATCAACATCCCGATGGTGACCGGCCCGGTCGCGGTGGTCTACAACCTCCCCGGCGTGGACGGCCTGCAGCTGTCGCCCAAGACCATCGGCGGCATCTTCGACAGCAAGATCACCAAGTGGGACGACGCGGCCATCAAGGCCGACAACCCCGACGCCAAGCTCCCGTCCACGCCGATCTCGGCCTTCCACCGCTCGGACGAGTCGGGCACCAGCGACAACTTCACCAAGTTCCTCAAGGCGACCGCCGGCTGGCCGTACGAGCCCGCCAAGGCGTGGCCCGCCGAGGCCAAGGGCCAGGGCGCCAAGGGCTCGGACCAGGTCGCGGCCAGCGTCAAGAGCACCGAGGGCTCCATCGGCTACGTCGAGCTCTCCTTCGCCGAGAACTCCCAGCTCAGCAAGGCCAAGGTGGCCAACGGCTCCGGCGAGTTCGTCGAGCTGACCGCCGACAGCGCGGCCAAGACGGTCGAGACCGCCGAGATCACCGGCACCGGCAACGACCTGAAGCTGAGCATCGACTACGCCACCAAGACGGCGGGCGCGTACCCGATCGTGCTGGTGACGTACGAGATCACCTGCGAGAAGGGCCTCGCGCCCGAGCAGGCCAAGATCGTCAAGGAGTTCCTCACCTACACCTCCAGCGACGAGGGCCAGGCCGCGCTGAAGGAGCTCGGCTACGCCCCGCTCGCGGGCGAGCTGCTCACCAAGGTCCGCACCGCCGTCGGCGCGATCTCCTAGCACAACATGACGACCAACGTTCGTACCCGTGGGGGCGGGCCGGCCACGCGCCGGTCCGCCTCGCGGCGCAGCCATGGTGAAGGCCCCTTCAAGTTCGTCTCCACCGGTGCCGGCGTCCTGCTGCTGGGGATCATGGCGGCCATCGCCGTCTTCCTCATCAGCGAGGCCGTCCCGGCCCTGCAGGCGAACAAGGGCAACTTCTTCACCGACCTGATCTGGGAGCCCAACGGCAGCCAGGTCTTCGGCATCGGCGCGCTGGCCTTCGGCACCGTCCTCAGCTCGGCGATCGCGCTGGTCATCGCCACCCCCATCGCGGTGGGCGTGGCGCTGTTCATCTCCCACTACGCGCCCCGCCGCCTGGCCGGGCCGCTCGGCTACCTGGTCGACCTGCTGGCCGCCGTGCCCAGCGTCGTCTACGGCCTGTGGGGCGTGACGTTCCTGGTGCCGCTGCTGCGCACGCCGTCGCAGTGGCTCAACGAGCACCTCGGCTGGTTCCCGCTGTTCTCCGGCGAGGGGGCCATCGGCGGCAAGACCATGCTCGCCGGCGGCATCGTCCTGGCGATCATGATCCTGCCGATCATCGCGGCCATCTCGCGCGAGGTCTTCCTCCAGGCCCCGAAGATGAACGAAGAGGCGGCCCTGGCGCTCGGCGCCACCCGCTGGGAGATGATCAGGATGGCCGTGCTGCCGTTCGGCCGGCCCGGTGTCATCAGCGCCGCCATGCTCGGCCTCGGCCGCGCGATGGGCGAGACCATCGCGGTCGCGCTGATCTTCCCCGCCACCTTCGACCTCAGCTTCGAGATCCTCACCCCGCACGCCAACAGCATCGCGGCCAACATCGCCAACGGCTTCGGCGAGGCCACGCAGGTCGGCCGGGGCGCGCTGATCGCCTCCGGTCTGGTGCTGTTCGTCATCACGCTGCTGGTCAACATGGGCGCACGCATGGTGATCAACCGGCGCAAGGAGTTCAGGGCGGTGGGGTCATGACCATCCAGCACATCTCGACCGGCCGCCGGATCAAGGACAGGTTCGTCCAGGGGCTGGTCTACCTGGCGTTCGCGCTGGCCGTGGTACCGCTCATCTCGGTCCTCTGGCTGGTGATCTCGAACGGCCTGGCCCGCTTCGACCTGGAGTTCCTCACCCACTCGATGCGGAACATCGGCGCCCGGGACGTCGGCGGCGGCGCCTACCACGCCATCATCGGCACCTTGGAGCAGGTCCTGCTGGCCTCGCTCATCTCGGTCCCGATCGGCCTGTTCACCGCCATCTACCTGGTCGAGTACGGCCACGGCGGCCGCCTGAGCCGGGCCATCAGCTTCTTCGTGGACGTCATGACCGGCGTCCCTTCAGTCGTTTCCGGCCTGTTCATCCTCGCCTTCTGGGTGCTCTTCCTGGGCAACCCGTTCTCCGGCTTCGCCGGCGCGCTGGCGCTGTCGATCCTGATGATGCCGACCGTGGTCAGATCGGCCGAGGAAATGCTCCGGCTGGTGCCCAACGACCTGCGCGAAGCCTCGTACGCGCTGGGCGTGGCCAAGTGGCGCACGATCCTGAAGGTCGTGCTGCCGACCGCGTTCACCGGCATCGTCACCGGCGTCATGCTGGCCGTCGCCCGCGTGGCCGGCGAGACCGCGCCGCTGCTGCTCACGGTGTTCTTCACCGACTCCATCAACAACGATCCGTTCAGCGGGCCACAGATGGGCCTTCCGCTCTTCGTCTTCGACCAGGCGGCCCGTCCCAACGACACCGCCATCGACCGCGCCTGGGCCGGAGCCCTCACGCTGATCCTGATCGTCATGCTGCTCAACCTGGTGGCGCGCCTGATCGCCTGGTGGCGCAGGCCCGCCAGGGGCCGATAGGGGGTAACCGCCACAATGTCCAAGCAGATCCAGGTCTCGGGCCTCGACGCGTACTACGGTTCGCACAAGGCGATCGAGGACGTGTCGATGACCATCGAGCCGCGCTCGATCACCGCGTTCATCGGCCCGTCCGGATGCGGCAAGTCGACGTTCCTGCGCACGCTCAACCGCATGCACGAGGTGATCCCCGGCGCCCGCGTCGAGGGCAAGGTCATGCTCGACGGCGAAGACCTGTACGCCCCCACCGTCGAGCCCGTCTCGGTCCGGCGGATGGTCGGCATGGTCTTCCAGCGCCCCAACCCGTTCCCCACGATGTCGATCTACGAGAACGTGGCCGCCGGGCTCCGCCTCAACGGCCGGGTCGGCAAGTCCACCCTCGACGGCATCGTGGAGGAGTCGCTGAAGGGCGCCAACCTCTGGAACGAGGTCAAGGACCGGCTGAACAAGCCCGGCGCCGGCCTGTCCGGCGGTCAGCAGCAGCGCCTGTGCATCGCCCGCGCGATCGCGGTCAAGCCGCAGGTCCTGCTCATGGACGAGCCGTGCTCGGCGCTCGACCCGATCTCGACGCTGGCCATCGAGGACCTGATGGCCCAGCTCAAGGAAGAGTTCACGATCGTGATCGTGACCCACAACATGCAGCAGGCCGCCCGGGTCAGCGACCGGACCGCGTTCTTCAACCTGGCCGCCCAGGGCAAGCCCGGCAAGGTCATCGAGATGGACGAGACCTCCCGCATGTTCACCAACCCTTCGGAGAAGGCAACAGAGGACTACATCACGGGACGCTTCGGCTGATGACCCCACAGCAGGCGGCATCCACGATGAACGGGGACACGCGGACCAAGCCCGTACTGCTCATCGCCGACCCCGACGACGCCGTGGTCGATGACCTCGTCACGGCGCTGGAACGCGAGGGCGTGGCCGTCACCGGCGCGCCGGACGGCGCCCAAGGGCTGCTCCAGGCGGGGGCGCTGCAGCCGGACGTGGTGCTCGTGTCGGCCACGCTCCCGGTCATCGACGCGGTCGACTTCGTCCGCGCGGTACGGCTCGCGCGAGCCGTACCGGTCCTGCTCGGCGTCGGCGAGGGGAACGCCGAGCAGGCCGTACGCGCGCTCGCGGCGGGGGCGGCGGCCTGCGTGGCCCGGCCGTACCGGGTGCCGGAACTGCTGCCGTTCATCCAGGCGGCCTCCCCCGAGTCCCGCAAGGTGCTGGCCGTCGGCGGCGTCGAACTGGACGTCCAGGCCTACCAGGTACGCGTCGCGGGCCGCGCCGTGCACCTCCCGCTGCGCGAGTTCGAGCTGCTGCAGTACCTGATGCGCAACGCCGACCGCACGGTCACCCGCGAGCAGATCATGCGGCACGTGTGGCACGCCGCCGCGACCACGTCGACGAACACGATCGCGGTGCACGTCAAACGGCTGCGCGCGCGCCTCGGCGACAACGACGACCAGCTCATCCAGACCGTGCGCGGCGTCGGCTACCGGCTGGTCACGCCCGGCACTTCCGGAAGTCCCGCATGATCCGCGCGGCGACGCCCTCGACGGTCGCGATGCCGTCCCCCACCTCGGCGCTGCCCTCGGTGAGGACGGCGACCGCGTAGTCGTGGCCGCGGCCCCGGATCAGCCCCACGCTGACCGTGGCCCAGCGCCCGTTGGAGACGCGCTTCAGCCAGCCGTTCTTCAAGCGCACGCGCTCGCCCGCGCAGGCCGCGGCGGAGACGCCCCAGTCCTGGCCGCGGACGACCGCGCCCATGAGTTCGAGCGCCTGCGCGCGCTCCTTGGCCTTGAGCGGGCTCTTCCCGGACACCAGCGCCTTCATCAGGCGGACCTGGTCGTCCACCGACGTCTCGGTGATGCCCCAGCAGTAGAGGTCGACGCAGTCCCCCGGGACGCCCCTGGTGTGCCTGAGCCCGAACCTCCGGCCGGCCTCGGTGAAGCCCGCCGCGCCTCCGATTCGCAACCACAGGCGGTCGGCCGCGTGGTTGTCGCTGTAGCGGATCATCAGGTCGGCGTCGCGCCTGACGGACTCGGGCAGCTTGCGCCACGGTTTCCCGAGCAGCAGCGCCATCAGGATCTGGACCTTGGCCGTGCTGGCGGTGATCAGCCGTTCACCTGGGTGGTAGCGGTAGACGCGGCCGGTCGTCAGATCCCTGACCATGGCCGTGACCGGGCCCGGCCGGCCCGCCAGGAAGCGGTCGAGCCGCTTGGTGATCTTCTTGGCCGGGACGGGTTTCACCGCCTTCGGCTTCTTGGCCGGGACCTTCCCGGCGATCGCCGGGGGGCCGAGGCGGTGCGGCATGCGTACCGGCCCTGACGCGGCGCGCACGTTGAGCGCGCTCGCCGTCCCCGGCACCACCGCGTGCGCGCTTGCCATCCCCGGCGTCGCGTACGTGGCCGGCGCCGTCCCCGCGGCTCTGCCCGGGGCGAGCAGCGGTGGCAGGAGGGCGAGCGCGAGGGCCAGCCGTGGAAGCGTCCTCACGCTGCCCGCGATCATGCGGTGAATTATCACGAAAAATGGCAACACCGCGCTACGAGTCGCCGGAAATCATCTTCACCTTCTCACCACTCCACAAAGAACCCGACCACCCCGAAGACGCGCGATGTGGCCACTGGTACGATTCCCCTCTTTCGGGGTTTCCCAGCACTCTCGGGGCAAAAGTGACAACGGGGCCGAGTTATCCGCAGTATCAGGGGCAACAGCAGCAACAGTGGCCGGCCATGCAGCCGCCGCCACCACCACCTCCACCCAATCCTCTTCCTCCGCCCAGACGCCGGACCGGCTTCTGGGTCACCATGGGCATCGTCTCGCTCGTGGTGGCGATCGCCGTGGGCGCCGGCGTCGGTCTCGTCCTGCGCGGGCGCATCGGCGGCGTCGAGGACCCGCTGCGCCGGCAGGAGGCGTCGGGCAAGGGCGACCCGAACGCCGTGGTCGTCACCGACCAGGAGATCGAGAAGCTGGTCTACGAGCACGGCAAGGCGCTGAGCAGCGGGAACGCCGACGCGTTCACCTCGATCTTCGACAAGGACAACGCGGCGCTCGTCCGCGACCAGCGCAAGGTGTTCACGAACCTGCGCAAGGTGCCGCTCAGCGAGGCGTCGTACAAGGTGATGCGCCGCGAGGGCCGCGCCGAGGACAGCTTCGGGCGGGCCCTGAAGTTCACCCAGGACGTCGCGTTCGTCCACCGGTTCGCCGGCATCGACCTGCGGCCGGTCTCGGAGTGGTACCGCTGGACGCTGGAGAAGGCGTCCAAGGACGCGCCACTGGTCGTCACCAAGGTGGACGGCGCGCCGCCGCCCATGGTGAGCGAGGGCTCCAAGTCCATGTACTACCCGGGCCCGTGGGACATCTGGCCCGACATCGCCGTGGTCCGCGCGGGCGCGAGCATCGTCCTGGCCCGTCCCCAGGACGCGGCCATGGCCAGGCGCGTCGCGCCGATGGTCGCCAGTGCGGCGAAGAAGAACCTGGACTTCTGGAAGCGCAACGGCGACGCCACCGCGCCCGTCCCGGCCGGGTTCGTGGTCGCGCTGGTCGAGGGGCAGAGCCAGCTCGGCAACCTGTTCCGCAAGGAGAAGGCACACGAAGCGGGCGTGTCCATCCCCATGCTCGCCTGGGCCTCCCTGGGCGACGACGTCAAGGTCGGCGGCACCCGGGTGGTCATGGACACCACCTCGTCCTTCTTCCGGTCGTCCGAGGGCATCCTGGAGATCAGCACGCACGAGCTGGCCCACTCCCTCCTGGCCGGGCTGGACAGCGCCGACTTCTCCCTCTTCGGCAAGCCGAACTGGGTCGTCGAGGGCTTCGCCGAGTACTCCGCCAACCGCGGCCACCCGATCAACCAGAACATCCGCTTCCAGGAAGGCCGCGCCTACCTGGCCGGCCGCCTCAGCACCCAATTCTCGGGACGGCTCCCCGACAACTCGTCGTGGGACGCCAACGGCATGACGAACGTGCACTACCTGATGGGACACCTGGCCATGCGCTACATCGCCCAGCGGTACGGCGAGCAGAAGCTGACCGGCGCGGTGGTCGCGGCCTACCGGGCCAAGGGCGACGACAGCGAGGCGGCACTGTTCAAGGTGCTGGGCGTACGCAAGGCGGACTTCGAACGGCAGTGGGCGTCGTACGTCCGCGGGCAGCTGGCCTGAACGGGGAACAACCATGACCGACCACTCCAACACCCCACCCGGCCCGTACGGCTCCCCACCCCCCAACCCGTACGGCCAGCCGACTCCCAACCCCGGCTCCTACCCTCCGCCCGCGCAGCCGTGGCCCCAGAGCCCGGCCGCGTACCCCCCGCAAGGCACGGGCCCAGCCGCCTACCCACCCGCGGGCTACCCGCAACCGCCCGCCAACCCCTACGCTCCTCCTCCCCAGCCCCCGGCAGGCGCGTACGCCCCGCCTACGGGCAACCCAGCCGCATACCCCCCGCCACCAGGCAACCAACCCACATACTCACCGCCCACGGGCAACCAGCCCACATACCCGCCGAACCATCCCTCGCCCGGCGCCCCGTCGCCCTACGGCCAACCCCCGCAGCCCCCCGCACCCGGCAGCGGCACACCGTACGGCGGCCATCCCGCCCCCCCGCAGCAGAGCCCCCGGCCCAAGTGGAAGACCGCCCTGCTGGCCACCGGCGCGGCCGTGGTCCTCCTCTCCGTCAGCACGGGCACCGCCTGGTTCGTCGCCACCACCGGCACGACCGCCGGCGGCACCACCGCATCCGGCGACGGGGCAGAATGGGACGTCCCCCTCCCCAGCGCCGGGAGCTGGGACTTCACCACCGCCCTGGCCTTCGGCAGCTGGATGACCGACAAGGTCGTCATCCGCGCCCAGAAGGACGGCGTCCTGGCCTACGACCTGGCGTCCGGAAAACGCTCCTGGGGCATCCCCTCGCCGGGCGCCCAGCTCTGCGGCGCCACCCCGGACCTGTCCGGCGGCAAGGCCGCCATCGCGTACGGCAGCAGCAACTCGTGCGACCACCTGGCCGGCATCGACGCCACCACGGGCAAGCTCACCTGGAAGATCAAGATCCCGGCCGAGAAGTCCACCCTCGCGAACTCCATCAACGTCCCCCGCATCATGAGCGCCGACGGCGTGGTCGTCACCGAGCTGGACGACGCGGTGGTCGCCTACCGCCTCTCCGACGGCCGCAAACTGTGGAACGCCACGGCGGCCGCCGACGACGGCTGCCATGTGAAGGACATCAACACCGCCCCCACCCGAGTCGCCGTCATCCTCGACTGCACCTTCAGAGGCGGCACCCGCCTCCAGTACCTCGACCCCAAGACCGGCAAGATCACCAAGCAGGCCACGCTGGGCCAGCTCAGCCTCATGACCAGCCTTCTGTCAGCCTCTCCCGCCATCATCCGCAGCGAGTCCGGCGGCCAGAACAACTTCACGGTCTACTCCGACGCCGCCACCAAGGTGACCGAGTTCAAGACCCCCGAGGTGGACATGCTCGCCATGAACACCGTGGCCCTGGTCAACGGCCTGTTCGAACAGCACCGCTACACCATCCACGGCGACCGCCTCTACCTGGCCACGTTCCCGGAGAACGTCCCGCAGAGCATGCGCTCCCGCAACAAGGCCCTCGCCTACGACCTGAAGACCGGCAAGCAGCTGTGGGAGTCGTCCGGCACCCACGACACGATCCTCACCTACGTCCGCGCCGACGACCAGGGCCTGCTGGCCGTCGAAACCGGCGACCGCCGCGACCTGGCCCCCCGCCTCATCCGCCTGGACGCCGCCACCGGCAAGGCCACCGAACTGGCCACCCTCCCCCAGAAGTACGGCACCGAGGCCGAAAAGGCCCGCGTCTTCGAACGCAACGGCGTAGTGATCACCGTCCCCTGGACCTCCGTAGCCACCAAGTACGCCATCACCTACGTCAACACCAAATCCGACTGACCTCGCAACAACAGAAGGGCCCCACGCACCCAGCGTGAGGCCCTTCTCTCATCTCCCCCAACCTCCACCCCCGGCCACGTTGCACACCACCCCAGCCCTGCCACTCCCCACACCACTCCAGCCCTACCGCTCCACACAGCGCCCTCATCCCTGCAACCCGAGCTTTCCGCCATCCCCGTAACCCCGGAACCGCCATTCCCAAGCCCCATCCGCCCTCACTCGCCCACCACCACCGAGCCCCACAGCCTCCCGGTCGGGCCCCGGACCAGCCCCAACAGTCGACCTCTCACCGACACGGGTCTCTCCCCTCAGGACAGCTCTCTCCACAGTCCCGCTTGATGACACTCCCGGACCTTCCCACGCAGCAGAGTCACTGACGGCCCCCACAACCCGCCCCTCACGCACGCAACCTGCCACCCCACAAAGCCCCCTGCCGATCGCGGAGCTACACCGCAGGGACATCCGGCTAACAACCAGACTCCCCACCGGGCTGCTCCTGAGAACCACACCAGCCCCCAACTCACTGCTGCCAACACCAGAACCACCGAGCACCACTCTTGAATCGACAGCCCACCGAGATCAGCCCTCCGCATCTCGCGCTTGGCCGGCTGCGACGCCCTGCGTGCCTGAGAAGCCTGAAAGTGCGGTGGCGTACCCAGAATGCGTGTGCCGAAGATGCGTTACGTGCCGCAGGCCGCGACGCCCCCACATCCCCCGACACCCAGCGCCTGCTCGAGGTGCCATCACGTCACCTGCACGAGGAGATCTCCAGCTTCTGCGGGCTGGTGACACCTGAAGTCTGTCTGCGGGCGCGGGATTGGCGCCGCCGTGCGCAGGCGCGGAGTGAGTGTCGACATTCAGCGGAGACGTAGGGCCGACCCAAGGACGAGCCCAGAGAAGCATCGGCCCAGGATCCGGATACGAACCCTCAGTCTCCCTGGAGGCCGGGCCCGGCCTCCCCGCCTCCTCGCAGGCGGGCCGGATACGGTCCCCCTCCACCTTCGAAGTGGGCCCAGCTCGGACTGACTAGAGGTAGAACCCGATTGGGCGCCGCCGAAGCGGTGCCTGCGCCTTGCTTGCTGCAGCGCGCCCCGCGGCTTGGTCCACCGCCCGGTTGACCGGGCGATCCACCGGCCGATACACGGGCCCCGGTCCACCGCGGTCCACCAGCCAGTCCCCAATGCCGGTCCACGGGCCGGTCCACGGGGCCGGCGCCACCACCCCCAGCCCTCAGCCCGCAGCCCCGCAGACCCCGCGACAGCACCCGGACAATGAAAAACCCCGGACATGCAGAAAGGGGCCCCGACCGAAGCCGAAACCCCAACCCGGAACCCTCCCCCCCGAACGCGAAGAAGCCCCACACGAACCGTGTGGGGCTTCTTCGAAAGATTGTCCGGCGGTGACCTACTCTCCCACACCCTCCCGAGTGCAGTACCATCGGCGCAGAGAAGCTTAACTTCCGGGTTCGGAATG